>JABXHQ010000166.1 GCA_013373545.1 Gammaproteobacteria bacterium | reverse complement strand
TTATTGGCGTGGTGAACTGTGGCAGCGCACGGCTTCGGAACAAGAAATTTTGACGCGCTTAGAGATTAAGCAAATTGAACAATTCAAAAACGAGCATCAATACTACGTTGTGATTTTTTCCGATATTACGGAACAAAAACGCGCGGAAGACAAACTTATCTATTTGGCCAACTATGATACACTCACCGGCCTGCCGAACCGCGCATTGTTTCATCAACGGCTGACCGATGCGATTAATGGCGAAAAGAAGCAAGGGTTTAGTTTAATTAATGTCGACATTGATCACTTTAAACACATTAATGACACCCTCGGTCATAGTGTCGGCGATCAACTATTACAACGCGTCGCGCTTATTCTGAAACAAACCATGCCTTCACCCGACGGCACGGTCGCACGACTGGGCGGCGATGAATTTACCTTATTAGTGCCGGGCATTACTCATAAACGCCAATTGAAAAGTTTTGCGGAAAGTCTGCTGCAAAGTTTTGCGCAGCCGATCTATATCGAGCAGCATGAAATTCGAATTAGCCCAAGCATTGGCTTAAGCCGCTTCCCGATGGACGGTCACGATGCGATCACTTTATTGAAGAATGCCGAGAGTGCTTTGCACTTTGCCAAAACTAATGGCCGCGGAAACTTCCAGTTTTACAACGAAGATATTCAAACCAAAACCTTGCGTAAATTAACGGTCGGAAATCAGCTGCGCAAAGCCTTAGAAAAAAATGAACTGGAACTGGTCTATCAGCCCAAACTCAATATTGCCAGCAATCGTATTATTGGTTTAGAAGCGCTACTGCGTTGGCATAATACGGCCATCGGTGCGATTGAACCGGATGAGTTTATTACGATTGCTGAAGAAACCGGCCAGGTAAATGAGATTGGTCAATGGGTATTGCAAGAAGCCTGTGAGCAAGCACGCAAGTGGCAGCTGCGTAATTATGACCTGCCCGTTTCAGTCAATATTTCAGCGCGCCAATTTCAGCAGCAAAGCTTATACAAATCGGTAGCCAATGTATTGGCGAATACTCAATTGCCACCGCAGCTGCTAGAGCTTGAAATAACTGAGACAATGTTACTCGATGATCCCGACTCAGCCATTACTACTTTAACCCAGCTAAAGGAAATGGGCGTGCGCATTGCCGTTGATGATTTTGGTACGGGTTACTCAAGCTTAAGTTACTTAAAAAAGCTGCCCATCAATACGTTGAAAATTGATAAAACCTTTATTCAAGATTTAGCCTCGGATACCGATGATGCGGCGATTACTAACGCAATCATTTCGCTTGCGCGCATTTTAAATTTATCGGTTATCGCTGAGGGTGTTGAGACGCATCAGCAATTACAGTTTTTAAAAGGTGCAGGTTGCCATCAGGTGCAAGGGTATTTAATTAGCCCACCGATGACCGCGCAAGCGTGTACCATTTTTATCGACGATTTAATGCAACCCTAGATTTAATCGAACTGTAATTTTAGTCGCGCTGTAGATTTAATCTTACTTTACACTTGATTCAGCGCAGCGCTGAATCAAGCTTATGAAGTACTTACTCTAACGCTAACCCAATCAACTCATGGTTAGCGCTGGCAATCCACAATCACTCGACCAAACCGCTTGCGATCCAAAATTTGATCAAACACCGGCGATACTTCCGACAGTGCAACTTCATCGGTAATGATGTTGGCGAGTTGCGCAGGCTTCCAGCTTTGTCCCAACTTTACCCACAGCTCACGGCGCAAGTCCATTGGGCAATTAGTCGAGCTAACCCCCAGTAAAGAAACACCGCGTAAAATAAATGGGAATACCGTGGTGGCTAATTCATGACTGCTGGCGAGGCCAATTGACGCCACGTTACCCCAAAGGTGTGTATGCGCTAATAGCTTTGCTAAAGTTTCGCCGCCGACGTTATCGATCACGCCACCAAAACGTCCTTTTTCAAGTGGTTTTGCGCCGAGCTCTAGCTCGTCAATGGAACACACTTGATTAGCGCCCAATGATTTTAAAAAGTCGTAATGTTCAGGACGCCCCGATACAGCTATTACCTCATACCCTTGCGATGCAAGAATATTAATCGCAACACTACCCACTCCGCCTGACGCTCCGGTAACCACAACCGGGCCTTTGTCTGGATGCTGGCCATTTTCCTGCATCCGATGCAGCGCAAGTGCTGCGGTAAAGCCTGCCGTGCCGAGCGCCATGGCTAGTCGTCCATCGAGCCCCGCTGGCATTGCCATAACATGTTCACTGCTCACTCGAGCCATGGCCGCTAAACCACCATCAAATTGTTCACCAAGCCCACAACCATTCACCAACACTTTGTCACCGGGAGCAAACGCACTCGACTCTGAGGTGACAACCTCCCCCGCCAAATCAATACCCGCATTGAGTGGGAAACGCTTTAATATTTTTCCGCGCCCGGTAGCCGCTAACGCATCTTTATAATTAATGCCGGAAAACTCGACTTTGATAACCACATCGCCCGGCGTTAACTCATCAATGCTCATTTGCGCCAATTGATGCGCCACCTTGCCATCTTGCTCGTTCACACGACACGCTAAGAAGTTCATAATTTGTCCTTACTTTATGCTCTTGATTGCTCGCTATCATAGCATGCTGTTGCCTAACAAAAACAACCGCGCAAAATGACTTTCACGATCAATCGCTAGGCTGAATATAGCGAAAAGTTAAATTGATGCGACCGGTTTTAACCCGCAGTTGCCGCGGAACACTATGCTGCCAAAACTGCTGAAACGCAGCGCGCATTAGCAGCAAGCTGCCCGGTTGAAGATTAATGCGTTGCTTGGGTTTATCGCCTTGCTTGGTACGGTAATCAAAATAGCGCTCTGCCCCTAACGACAACGACAACACATTGGGATCACGGCCAAGCTCCGGCTCATCGTCACTGTGCCAGCCCATCGCATCATGACCGTCGCGATAGTAATTTAATAACACGCTGTTTAACGGGATCGCAAAATCAGCGCTAAGTTGGTCGCGCAACTTGGCCAAAATGGGTAGCCATGGCAATGGCTGATGGGTTTGTCCAGAGTAACGATATTGCGCATTCGGATCCCCATACCAAGCCACTAGCCGTGGAGTTTTCACGCGCCGTCCGTAGAGGAATAATTCCGGTTGTGACCAAGCCACCGTTTGCACCAAAGCAGCAAAATACTCATCGGCTGCGATGGCATCCAACCAATTAGGCCAATAGATTAGTTGGCCGGACTCATCGTTCACCAGTTGCGTTTGAGTTGAAGTAAAAAGCTCTGCTTGCGTCATAATGGGCTGCGATCAATAGTTGCGCTGGTTTGTAACAAATAAGCGACGACTGCGTCTGCTCTTGAAGCTGACAATTGTCGTATAACAGGATACAGTACTATGACGACCAAAACACTCCGAGCATTTTTTATGAATAAACTTGTTAAGTTTTTGTCCATTTCGCTAATTTCACTAACGGCTTTTGCCAGCGCCTTTGCCGCGCAAGATCGCACGGCAAAAGACTTCACTTTACCCACGTTGGCTGGCGATTCGGTTACCCTCTCACAGTTCAAAGACAAAACGGTGGTATTAGTTTTTTGGGCCACTTGGTGCCCCTATTGCAAAAAGTTACTGCCCGGCATCGAACGCTTGCAGCAAAAGTATCAAGCAGAAGGCTTAAAAGTGATTGCGGTTAATGTTATGGAAGATGGCGATCCAAAAGCCTACATTGAGCAATATGGCTATAGTTTCACCGTCGCTCTCGAGGGCGATGCCATAATGAACAACTTTATGGTACCGGCAACGCCGACAATTGCGATTTTAGCGCCGAATAATCAATGGCACGACCATATGAATGTTTCCGATCCTAACAGCTTAAAACTGGAAAATTCCATCCGTCGTGCACTTGGCCTCGAGCCGCTAGCAGGGCCCGCGCAAGAAGCCAAGTAAGTCTCTAACGCTTTCCCCTCAACGGCCGGCTCTCATCACCGGCCCTTAACGCCAAGTCCGCGCAAGATAAAAACAGCCTAAAGCCAGCGCCAGTAGCATTGCACCAAACACAATCAATAAAGCGTTGCCGAATGACGGCGTCACTAAGGTTTCGGCTAACTTAAAATTACGCATTCCGCCGGTCACTTCTGCGTGAAAAGATTGACCGCGGTAGGTAGGCTCAAAGCGACGCGCTTCATTCACTCGCTGCATTACATCGTTTTGTAATGCGCGATACTCCTCCTCAGGAAGCGTCATAATAAACTGTCGATATTGCGAAAAGATATCTGGCCGTTCCCCCGGCTTGACCACTCCCCAAGAGTGATACTCGTAAACCGTATCATCCGGAATAATAGCCTTCCATCCAGCCGCCAATAGTAGCGCCCCCAGTCCCATTGCAGCCAAGCCAGCTAATAGCCAGCGCCGATATGTCATTAAATTAAAGCGATCTAACTGCGCCATGTGCTCTGCGACTTGTGGGATTGCACGCAGTTGCGCGCAAGCTCGACTCGATAAGTCGGATAGCAAGCTGGCGACATTAATCTGATAAGCATTAAGAATTTGGGTAAAGATTTCCGACGACGGCTGGGAACGATCATTTTCCAGTTTCGACAAATAAGACTGCTCAATTCCTATCGCTTCTGCCGCTTGCGGCTGAGTCCAATTCGCTTGATTTCGTAGTTGCTTTAATTTGTC
>JABXHQ010000156.1 GCA_013373545.1 Gammaproteobacteria bacterium | reverse complement strand
TTCTTCAGGCGCAGGAGGATTTTCTCGCGCAGTAAACATTGATTTAATTTGATCGAAAATACTCATAATTATTCAGAAACTTAACGCAACATACTGTCCGACTGACACGTATTGTTAGGTAAATTACTCCAACTCATAAGTATACGTATGGTAACAGTGCTTCGTAATTTCTTGTTTGTTGAACGAGCTCTTTTTTAAGGCAACTATTGCCGAACGGATAAACGGCTTGCACCTTTCTTCAACTGTATCAATTTCATGTGACTCGAGCTGACCTTGCTTACTAACCGTGAAAGCTAAAGTAACTGAACAGGAACCTTGCTTTATTACCGTATGCTGGGCAGACAATGATGTGGGGAAGCTTGGTGCAGCAATTTCTTTGAAAATATTCTCACATTTACCTGAAGGATGGGTTGGGTTAATCATTATCACTTCACCCTCCTCAATTGGTTCCTGGGCATATAAAGTGCCAGCCCCGAAAACAAAAAATATAGTTAAAAATACTGATTTCATGACTCACCTAACGCCCGCAGCAAAGGCGAGCGATAGCGAGTCCGGGCCGCGTTTTTCGCGGCCCATTTTGCCTGCCCTTGTTATGAGTTGACACTACGGCAGCTCCCCTAGATATGGAAATGCGCACCACGACAACAGCATGAATAAAAGAAAATTCGCGGCATATGCCAGCGGCCTAGACTTTTTAGCTAATGCAACGACTGATATAGCCAACGCAACGGTAAAGCCAACCAAATTTTCACTGGCCACAATCTTAGTATGTTCTGGCCCCTGATATTTGATGCCATACTCCCATGCACTTTGAAAGTAAATAATATTAAGAACACCAAAAAAGACCACCAAAGCCAAAATAATTTTGCCGAAGTGTATCGAAGAGGATGACAGCTTAAGTACCAATAAGTAAAGTGCCGGAGTAACAAATGGAAAAACAATCATGGCAATAAATGCAACAATCACGATCGGTAACGGCATTGGAGTCCAGACATTGGGCACGCCACCTAACGCGATAGTTCCTGATGTTGCAGCCAACAATACAGCCCCGCCATACATCCATTGTTTATGGGATAAATCCATGACTCTCCTCAGACTTATAACGCCTCAAACACCGGCATGGTGAAGTTGGCGGCTTTTTTGAAACAAAAAAGGTGACAGCTTTGCCATGTCCGCATGCTTTGACATGTTACATGCTGAGCTACACACTGGCGATTTCCTTTAGTTCCTTAAACTTAATGGGCAAGCTGTAAAGACTGCCCATACCCAATAATTTTGTTTTAAGTTCGTTACTCATAACGTTGGATGGCACACGCTCTCGTTTATACGGCCCACCATGTAAGTTCCAATCGTAAACATATAATCCTAGCGCTGCGTAATCTGACCAAACTTCCGAGCTGCCCCAATTTGGCGACTCGAGCTGCTCCAAAATATCGTCATGCTCTGAGTAAGCGCCCATTACTTCGCCTGGTATAGTTCCTTCACCAGCAGTAGAGAATAAGCCAATATTTCCTTCGCTATCTATTGCAAACCAATCGAACTCTCTGCCTTCCAATTCTTCTTCGTAGATACTCATAATTTATGACATGTAACGTCCGCCACAGCGGCTAAAAATGAACGCCAGTGAGTTTTTAGTCCAAAGCCCGGAACGGGCTGGCTGCTGGCGTTTGTTAGTACTAATTACCACCATTTTTCGAAAGCCTCTAGATTGAAGCGTACTTCTTCTAATTCATTTGGGTATCCATTTACCTCTAAAACAGTCTTTCCCATATCAGAAGTATCTTGAGCGAATAGTCTAGTAGTTAAAGATTTTTCAGACTTAATAAAGCTCAGCACTGGATTTTTACTCAGATCATGAAGCGTTATTTCACCACCATCATTCTTGATAAGCGACTTCAATTCCATTTGAAAAGCATCGAATTCCGAACACTGAATCCAACATTCTTTTACCTCAATGCTTACCTTCTGAAAAGGCATTTTCCAATTAATACTAATGTTAAATGCTACCGAAGGCAGACGGTCTTCTACCGCAGCCATATCAAGCACTACTTGTAGTTCATTGTTTTGGATAAGATGCAACATAAGTTTTAATAGTACTAACGCCGCAAACAGGGGCGCGCGTTAGCGCGTCCATGCCTGCTTTGCCTTGTTATGCGGTTGATTAAAACTGATAGTATCTCTATTTTTTGCCGCGAACTGTTCTATTAAGGAATTAATTCCATTATTCATTTTTATTTCTCTTTCTTGTTGTGTCAAAGGCAGAGCCAAATGAAATCTTATCTCTCTATCTCCGATTTTATGCAATGGTGAGAAATCAGAATAAGAAATGCGTGGTGACGTAATGAGGTAAGAATACCAGCCTGCATTGTTTAGATATCTATTTTCAGTTGGCACAGTATGATCTTTACAGAGATGTGTATTATTTTCGTTGTATTCTTGTAACGCAGCCACTTCTTTTGCAAGTTCTTCTGGATCTCCGTCGGTTATCATGAGATAGCAATCATCAGATTTTTGCGGAAAAGAAAATATGACTTGTATAGGGTCTGATTTATCACCGATCAGGACATTACCAGATCTATAGCCATCAGAATATTCATGACTCTGTAAATTGGCATCAGTACCGAATGTATTGGCAATATAAAGGTATAAGCCTGTCTCAAACTTGCTAAATTTCATGATCTTCCCTTACCGCATAACAGTATATTATATTCATTTGAGCGTAAATAAACCGCTCTCATTTCAAACCGAATAGCCTACACCCCTTTCACGACAAGTGCTAGAGCAAAAATCACAGTTCCCGATATTGCTGTA
>JABXHQ010000055.1 GCA_013373545.1 Gammaproteobacteria bacterium | reverse complement strand
TTAAATCAAGTAGTTAAGTGAAATTCTTAACTTAACTTCTGACAGTGGGTAAGTTTTCAGTCGCTGTTTTGACCAAATATTAGCGCTTACGCGTAGTGTTTCATTATCTCTAACGCAGCGGCAAGTACCGTAATATCCGCTTCTGGCTTAGGGGCGTTTTCACTCAAATGGCGTCGCCATAATCGACCGCCCGGTTGCGCATGGAAAAGCCCCAGCATATGTCGAGTCACTTGGTGCAAGCGGCCACCTTGCTGCAAATGCGCAGATACATAAGGCAGCATTTTTTCTACTACCGCAATCCGAGAAACGCTTGGATCATGTTCATTATAATAGCGGCTATCAACCTCCGCTAAAAAGTAAGGATTTTGATAGGCTTCTCTGCCGATCATTACACCGTCGGTGTAGCGCAAATGCTCGGCCACTTGTTCATGAGTAGTGATCCCACCGTTGATTATGATTTCTAACTCGGGAAAATCTTGCTTTATTTGATATACCCGCTCGTAATGGAGCGGCGGAATTTCGCGATTTTGTTTCGGGCTAAGCCCATTTAACCAGGCTTTACGAGCATGAATGATAAACGTTTTGCAGCCTTTGCCCGCGACAGTTTCAACAAAAGACTGTAAGTGCTGGTACTGATCCAGATCATCAATCCCGGTGCGGCATTTCACGGTAACCGGCAAATCAGTCGCCGCTTGCATGCGCGCTACACATTCTGCGACCAACCCAGGCTCGGCCATCAAGCACGCGCCTATTTTTCCGCGTTGAACACGATCACTTGGACAGCCGACATTTAAGTTGATTTCATCATAGCGATAGCCACTGCATATTTCACTGGCTTGCGCCAATTCATCTGGGTCACCACCGCCAAGCTGCACAGCAATGGGATGTTCAGCCTCAGAGTAACCAAGTAATTTGTCACGATCACCATGAATCACGGCTCCCGTTGTTACCATTTCGCTATAGAGCAAACTGCAGTTCGAAATCTGCCGTAAAAAGTAGCGATCATGACGATCGGTCCAATCCATCATCGGTGCAACACAGACGCGGCGGCTTAAACTTTGCTGAAGTGACACAGGATACCTCGATAAGTGCCATTGAATTCAGAACGAATTGTACTAGATTTAAACTATACAATCATTGTTCGGTGATGAAATGACTCAGTCGCCTTTTCGCATTATTGCCCTACAAAATGCCGACACCGACCGTCGACTCGTCGAGAGCATTTTTGCTCGAGCAGAATTCGACCTAACGGCCTTTCAGTCAGTGCGTGACTTTATCAGCTACTTGCGAATACAACCCCCACCCAGATGCCTCGTCATGGATTTGGAGCTTAACGAGCAGTCTGGCCTTGAAGTTATTGAAAAAGTGCGGCGCAATGAACGTTGGTCCACCGTTCCCATCATCGTACTAGCGCCATCAGTCGATAAACCCAAGCTGATTGAGTTAAGTCGACTGAAAATTAGTGGCTATATCGTTAAGCCGTTTCAGCCACAGCGCTTATTCAATGATGTGCTTAAGGCTATGGGACTTGAAGTGGTAACTCAAAAAACCGCGGTAAAGCGAGTCAAAACTAAGGACTAAAGATTTTGAGATGTTGGCCGATAGAATAAAAATATTGTCGCTTTTTAATAACTTAGCGAAATCAAAAGCAGTGAGCTACACTGTTATAAATCCGATTTAATTTAACGCAAAACCTTTGTAAGCAGTACCACAGGAGCTAACCAATGAGAAAAATCTTAGTCGCCGCCGCGAGCAGCGTTCTACTACTCAGTACAGTAACTCAACCGGTAAAAGCTGACGATGACTTGCTGCGCTTGGCTATTAGTCTCTGTGACTTCGCCAAAACCGATGATCGTTCATCCATGCGGCGTAAATTGAAAGCGGCCGGTATGCGCTTAAGAGCTATCTATCCCGCGATTAAATGTGGTTCCGATGGCAGTTTATTGCGCGTTGCGACCGTCAACAATGCTTTTGAAGCCGCTAAATTTCTAGCGTCAAAAGCGGGCGACGATGCTATCACAGAGCCCGAAGACGATGGCAAGAATCTTATCCAATGGTCCGAAGGTTTAGTGGCGGCAGGTGATGCCTCGAAACAGCAGTTTGTAGATTTATTTAAGTCGAAACTGTAACCATTTAATGAATAACCAAAAGGGGCCAAAAGGCCCCTTTTTTCATTTCCGCTACCTACCCCATCTTTCTACAACTTAAATTGGGATACCATACCTTGTAGCTGTTCCGCTAGACGTGCCAATTGTTGACTCGCACTCAGGCTCTCATTCGCCCCTTGCGCATTTTGCTCCGCCAGCGACGATATGGTCGTTATATTTTCGTGCATCTCATTGGTGACCGCGCTTTGCTCTTCCGCCGAGCTCGCAATATGAGTACTCATATCGTTAATAACACCAACAGCCCGTGTAATTGACTCCAGCGCTTCACCCGCTTTAGCAGTCTGATCGACGCTGATTCGAGCCTCTTCCTGGCTTTTCTCCATAACACTCACAGCATCTTTGGTACCATTTTGTAAACGTTCAATCATTCCTTGAATTTCTGACGTCGACTCTTGAGTTTTACTCGCCAAGGTCCGTACTTCATCTGCCACCACCGCAAAGCCACGGCCTTGCTCGCCAGCGCGAGCGGCTTCAATTGCAGCATTCAGCGCCAGTAGATTGGTTTGATCGGCGATTCCGCGAATTACATCTAATACTGAACCAATATTATCGCTGTACTCATTTAGTTTGTTAATTACATGCGAAGCACTTTCTATTTCACTGGCTAAACTATTAATCGTCGCAATATTACGTTTAACAATATCTTGTCCGGTCTGCGTTTCAGAGTTCGCACCTTGTACCTCTTGTAAAGTGTTGTTAGCAGAATTTGCCACTTCATTAACCGTCGCTGTCATCTCGGTCATTGCCGTAGCGACCAGCTCAGTTTGCTCACGTTGGCGATTAATCGACTCATGTCCTTGTTTGGCGATAGCTTCCGTTTGTTCCGCACTTGCCGCGAGTTGCTGCGAACCACTGGCGATTCCGCCCAGTATATCGCGCAACTTAGTAACCAAGTCATTCACACTATTCGACAAGTCACCAAACTCATCACTGCGGGTAACATCGATCGTTTGCGTTAAGTCGCCATCGGCTACGTTACCAATCACTTCAACCACTTGCTCGAGAGGCTTACGAATGCTGGCTATAACGATTACTGAAATAAAGACGCCAGCAACTACCGCAATCAAAGCAATGATAATGATCAGTGTGCGGCTGCTATTAACTTGGTCCACCGCCTGTTCTTTCGAACGATCCGCAAAAGTTTTCACTTCGGTCACAGCCCGGCGCAACAAATCGATGGCCTGAGTTAGGCTGCGTTCAGCTTCTAATAGAGTGTCCATTGATAACTGAGCCGAGTTTAACTGCTCCATATAACGGATCAATAAGCCATTTTGGCCGGTGGTTAAATCTTGATATTTCTTTAAAGCCGCACCGGTTTCCGAGTAATAATCAGAGTTACTGGCCGAGGTTGCGGCCAAACTTTGGTAGCGCTCTGTTGCAGAATCAACAATGGCTTTTAAGTCTTTTTGAACAATTTGAATGGTCGTCACTTCGGTAAGATTTAACGCGTCGGTTGCGCTAATAGTTCCTTCGCGAACCAAATTACCAATCGCGCGCACGGCTTCGGCGTCCGCTGGCTCAGTTGTGTCTTCACTTAAATCATAGACAAGAGAATCGAGCTCGTCCGCCACATCTTCAAAGCTTGAGCGTTGATCTTCAATTTGCTGGGCCAACTCAAGTTCTCTCAGATGACTGGAAAACACCACCGGAATTTTACCTAAGTAATCATTTACAAACTCTTGGCTTTGTTTGACCGGCTTGGCCACTTCCGGATGTTCAGTGACCAATTGGGTCATCTGTTTCATGCGTGATTGATAACGGGTGATAAATTCGTTGTATTCGTTTTCTGGAGTGCTCAGTTGCTCGATGGATTCAACCTTGCGGTGTCGATTCACTCGATCATTCGCTTCAAGCAAAGTCGAAATAAGCTCACCATTCACCTGTAGCATTGGCGTCGCTTTATCCACAACATTTTCTAAGTTGCGGTTAATATTGCCGACGCCATTGAGACTAACGATACTGATCACCAACAAGAGCAGAACGACCACACCAAAGCCGCCAGCAATACGCGTTGATACTGTTAAATTCATATAAATGACCCTGCTTGTTGCTTATTTATTATTGGTGGTTTGAAGAAGTTAGGCCGAATCGGCCTTCACCATCTTGTTAAAGCTTAGATCAAGAATTTTGATCTTGCTTAATAATCGGTAAAGGATCTATCGGCCGTGAAATCAACAAATTAAGCAGGAAATTGCAATTTTATTTAAGTTTTCAGCTCTAGCAGCCTGATTTCAATCAAATTTAGCTCTTACTAAGCATCGCTATTCGTTGTTCAAGCGGAGGATGCGAAGCCATTAACTCAGCCAAAGACCGGCTTTTTCCAGCGGCAATGCCAAACGCAGTCATGCTATCGGGCATCTGATTTGGCAGACCACTTTCTGCCTGTAAGCGCTGTAAGGCTGCGATCATTCCGCGTCTATCAGCAAGCTGAGCTCCGGCTTGATCGGCTCGAAACTCACGGCGGCGACTGAACCAAGCGACAATCATTGAGGCTAAAATTCCTAAAACGATTTCAGCGACGATCGTCACGACGTAATAACCGAGGCCATGGCCACGCTCAGTCTTAAAGACTACTCGGTCGACAGTATGGCCAATCACTCGGGCAAAAAACATCACAAAAGTGTTCACAACACCTTGGATCAAGGCCAGAGTCACCATATCACCATTGGCCACATGTCCTATCTCATGCCCCAACACTGCTCTCACTTCGTCACGAGTAAAGCGCTCTAGTAAGCCACTGCTGACCGCCACTAATGCATCGTTTTTATTCCATCCGGTGGCGAACGCATTCGCTTGTTGTGTCGGAAAAATCCCCACCTCCGGCATTTTAATTCCCGCTTTTTGCGCGAGCTCCGCTACCGTCTGTAACAGCCACTGCTCGGTTTGATTACGTGGCTGAGTAATAACCTCCGTTCCGGTAAAGCGTTTGGCCATCCACTTCGAAATTAACAAAGAAACTAAGGATCCTGCCATACCAAAGATAAAGCAAAATACTAGTAAGGCTGATAGGTTTAGATCGACACCATTGTGATCAAGGTACCCTTGAAAACCTAGCAAGCTTAAAACGGTTCCTGCTAACGCAACGATAGCGAGGTTGGTTAGTAAAAATAAACCTATACGCAACATAGCAACTCCTGAGTAAAGATAATGCAGCGCCGTAAAAATGGTGGTTTCTGGCGACTTTTTCAAGCGCTAGAAACAACTGTTTACCAATAAAAAAGGCCCGCAAAGCGGGCCTTTGAGATGGTTCGGTCGACTTAGAAGTCGTAACCTAAACGAACATAGTAATAACCTCCATTGAAGCCAAATGGAGAGGTCACCGCATACTTTGCACCGGCAATACCCGCCCATGGATTCTCGGAAGGTGTTTCGTCAGTGATATTCTGCACCCCAAACACTAAGTTAAAGTTTTGGTTCACGTCATATCCAAGCTCAACATCCAATGTGAATGAACGATCTTCTTCAATTGGAAAAGCTTCCGAATCAAGATGGTCCTCAAAGTAGCCTGAGTAATGGTTGTAGCGGACAGTAGCACGCCAATCATTCCACTTCTGATTCAATGACAAGGTTGCTCGAATGTCAGGAAGATTCTCTTCTAACAAGCGCGCGCGTGTGGCACTGATCGTATTAGAGCTACCCACATCGACTTGAGTATCGGTCCAGTTGTAAACTAAACCCAGATCGGTATTACCACCGAACCAATTGGTTGAGTAGTTAGCAACTAAATCAACCCCTTGAGTGCGCGAGTCAAAGTCGTTAGTAAAGAAGCGAACCGACGTGTAGCTGGTCGCATCGGTAACACCTTGATTCACCAGCTCAGTAATGTCTTGTGGCGTCAACGCTTGCGGCGAGGTCAAACTGATCCGATCCTCAACCTTAATGCGATAATAATCTACGGTGATAAATAGATTATCAAACTCCATTACCGACCCAATCGAGAAGTTTTTCGATTGTTCTGGCTCAAGTGGCTGCCCACCTTTTTGCACCGCAATTGGATTGGTTGGCGGCAAAGTCGCTTGGTCTTCCAAACCGTTATCACCAAATGCAGTGGTCACATTACGCACATTTGATTGACCGACCGTCGGCGCTCTAAAACCGGTACTAACCGCACCGCGGAAAGCAATTTCATCATTCCACTGTAAACGGCCTGCAATTTTAGAGTTCTCGGTAAAACCAAAATCTGAGTAATCTTCAAAGCGCGTGGCTAAGCTTAAAAAGAATGATTCGGTTACATCGATCTCAGCATCTAAGTAAGCAGCCCAGTTGCTGCGACTCCACTCACCCGCATCGCGAGGTTGGAAGCCAGGAAAGCCATTGGAACCGATACCAAAACCATCGGCTGCGTATGGACCAACCGTGTAAGACGCCTCATCACCAGCTTTAATACCAAAAGCTTCGTCGCGATACTCAGCACCCGCAGCAATATTGACTGGGCCAACGGGGTAAGAAATATCAAAGTTTGCGCCTTTCTCTTCTTGGGTATAAGACCCAGGGTTAAACTCAAACGGCGTATCCGGCCCCAATGAAGGGTTGATGGTATTTTTGATATTAAAATCAACTTCATTTTTGCCGTAAGACACACTAACGTCGTAGGTTAAACCACTATCAAATTCGTTAGAGTAGCCGGTAACAAACGCTTGATCGCTAACGGTACCACCAAAGCGCGGAGTAAAGCCGCCCGGTAACAACTCATTAAACGCAAAACAGTTTGGATCCGCAAACACATCGCGTAGCCCGGTCAAATCACCTGCTGGAAAAGTTGGGCAAGCCAAGCCATCGTTCGGCGTTAAATCAATCACCAAATGATTACCGTCACCATCAGCATTCACCCCGCTACGCGTGAACGGGTTACGATAGTAGAATCCGCCTTCGATTTCGCGCTCCGCTAGGTTACCAAACAGATACCATTGTGAACGATTCGATAAATCGATACCCAAGTTGGCAAACAGTTTCCAATCGCTCTTGATTTCTGGCGATCCCCAAATTTGCGCTGGGTTGGCAATTTCACCGATGATGTCATCGTTACCGTTAGCGCGTAAGTCAGCCAGGTCTTGAGCGTCTTCGCGCTGTACGCTGCGGCTTGTCGGATCCGCTTGCTTGTATTCAAAACTGAAGTTAGCAAACCCGCGTTCGGTCATTTCGGTACCAATATTGGCCGCCAGTTTTGTTGTATTGCCATCACCTTCATAGAACTGTCCATTACTGAGCTCGACATAGCCTCCGCTGGCACTGTCTTTCAGTACAAAGTTCATCACACCAGCAATAGCATCTGACCCGTATTGAGCGGCAGCGCCGTCACGTAACACCTCAATTTGCTTTAAAGCAATACTCGGAATAACCGAAATATCAGGGCCTTGCGAACCATCACTTAAACCACCGCCTAAAAAGGTGATAACCGCGCTGCGATGGCGACGCTTGCCGTTTAATAAAATTAACGTGCTATCCGGTGGCAAGCCACGCAAGTTAGCAGGACGTACTAAGGTTGCCGCGTCGCTGATCGGCTGGGCATTTACGTTAAAAGATGGCACAGAAACCGCCAACATAGAGTTCATATCGGTAATGCCCTGGCTTTCGAATTCTTCTCCCGAAATAATATCGACGGGTACCGCCGATTCCGTCACGGATCGAGGTGCCGCACGCGAACCAACAATAACGACTTTTACATCGTCTTTTTTGTCAGCTTTCTTTTCATCATCTTGTTCAGCAGCGAAACTGCTCAGTGAGAGCGCAGCCGCGACAGCGACTACAGAAGGTTTTATCCAAAAGGATGAACCACTCTTGCGGTGATTGTTCATTAGTCGTACTCCCGGTTATTCGTTTTTATACTCGGTTGCCATACAACTTAACTTGGCGAGGCGGAGTGAGATAAGCATTCACCCCAAGCCAGAATTTACCTAACGTTGATCAATAAAAACAAGCTTTTAGCAGAAAAAACCTGCACAGTTTTCAAATTGAGATAATTAATCTGTATAGCTTTTTGAGGTAAATCAGGAAATATAATGAAAGGCTAGCCATTGATGACGCTAATCACCACCTCGCGTCGCTGCGATTGATGGCGGTGTTCCCAGAGATAAATGCCCTGCCAGGTTCCCAAAACCAGCTGTCCTTTAGCAATTGGAATCGACAACGATGTTGCGGTAAGCGCTGCTTTAATGTGCGCCGGCATGTCATCTGGGCCCTCGAAGGTATGGGTATACAGCGGATCCTGCTCTGGAACTAAGCGCTTGAGCCATTGCTCAAGATCGCGCTTGGCACTGGGATCGGCATTTTCTTGAATAATTAAACTGCATGAAGTGTGGCGCA
Organism: Gammaproteobacteria bacterium; assembly: GCA_013373545.1. Taxonomy (GTDB): domain Bacteria; phylum Pseudomonadota; class Gammaproteobacteria; order Enterobacterales; family Kangiellaceae; genus Pleionea. The sequence goes on along the minus strand of JABXHQ010000055.1, from coordinate 22,272 downwards.
CAAACACGGTACATAAACCATCACCGGCGAGCGCCGGCAAGGACTGACGCAACGCTCCGGTAAACTCATACAGTCCTTGTCCATCAGTCGTGACTGTTATGCTTTGGGAGGTTACGTTTGCCAATGGAACTTCACTCGCGACGTCACCCCACATAATAAGGTATAGGGAATGGTATCTGCGTACTCGGCCACTCGCTCAACTGGGAGTTCAGGCCCCCAAAGTACTACGCGGTCACCAATTTGATCATCACTGCGAGCTCCCAGATCGACCGCAATCATATCCATCGATACACGGCCAGCGATAGGCACCGTACGCCCATTCAACCAAACCGGGGTACCATTGCGAGCATGCCGTGGATAACCGTCACCATACCCTATCGCCACAATCGCAATTTGCGTATCCTCGGCTGCGCGCCAGTGAGCGCCATAGCCAACTGACTCCCCCTGCTGCACCTGCTTAATGGCAATAACTCTAGACTCTAAGGTCATCGCCGGTTGTAATTGATGTTGTGCGCCGGTGGCATTCAGTAATGGCGAGCAGCCATACAACATAAGACCCGGGCGAACCCAGTCAAAATGGGTTTCCGGCCAAGCCAGCACCGCCGCTGAGTTCGCCGCGGTTTTTTCCTCAGCCAACCCGCCCGTTAAGCGCTGAAAGGCACCGAGCTGTTCGCGAGTCATTGGATTGTGAATATCATCGGCACACGCAAAATGGGTCATCAACTTCACCGACTCAACCCAACTGCAATGGCTTAATGCTTGGTAAACTTGCTGAAATTGGGCGCGGTCGAAACCAAGCCGATTCATATTCGAATCAAATTTGAGCCATACGGTCACTGGGAGCTTTGGCGGATTTGCCAATAACATATCCACTTGATGCTGGTTATGCACCACCATCTGTAGCCCCATGTCACTCACCAGAGCTAGCTCTTCTGCTTCGAAAATACCTTCGAGTAAAATAATTGGCGTAGTAACGCCACCGTTACGCAGCTCAATCGCCTCTTCAATACACGCGACTGCCAGCGCATCTGCGTCGCCGAGGCACTCAGCTACACGAACAATACCATGCCCGTAGGCATCGGCCTTGACCACTGCCATCACTTTACTAGACGGCGCCATCTGCCGAATAAGACTCAGGTTTTGGGCAATTGCAGATAAATGAATAACGGCTCGTGTTGGACGCATTAATACTCTTCGTTGTATTCGTACGCTAGATTTGCAAAGCGGTTGTAGTGACCTTGGAACGCAAGATGAACGGTACCAATAGGACCGTTACGCTGTTTACCGATAATGACTTCGGCCTTGCCTTTGTTATCTTCAGAGTCTTTGTTATATACCTCATCACGATACACAAACATGATGATATCAGCGTCTTGCTCAATCGCCCCCGATTCACGCAAGTCAGACATTACCGGACGGCGATCCGATCGCTGCTCAAGCGAGCGGTTTAACTGCGATAAAGCAACTACCGGTACCGCCAACTCTTTCGCCAAGGCTTTCAAAGAGCGCGATATTTCAGAAATCTCGAGGGTTCGGTTATCCGACAAGCCGGGAACCTGCATCAATTGCAAGTAGTCGATAACGATTAAGCCAATATCTCCGTGCTCTCGAACGATCCGGCGTGCACGCGAGCGCACTTCCGAGGGGGATAAACCCGGTGAATCGTCAATAAACATCTTGCAGTTATTCTTCAGGATATTGGTCGCCACCATCAAGTTGTCCCAATCCTTATCATCGAGGTGACCGGTTCGCAAACGAGTGGCATCAACACCGCCAATCGAAGCAAAGGAACGCATTAATATTTGGTTGGCGGGCATCTCCATGCTGAACACTAACACCGGCTTACCGCCATGAATCGAAGCATGCTCGGCAATGTTCATAGCAAATGTGGTTTTACCCATCGCTGGACGCCCTGCCACAATCAGTAAGTCAGTGGGTTGTAAGCCATTGGTTTTCTTATCGAGGTCTTTAAACCCGGTCGACAACCCAGTAATCCCACCTTTCGAATCAACTGCACTTTGAATTTTATCGAGGGTTTCTTGCAAGAACGTGGAGGCTATTTTTAACCCGGCGTCTTTGTTTTCGCGCTTTTCAGCAATTTTGAAAACTTTTGATTCGGCATTATCCAGTAGCTCATCTGACTTTCTGCCTTTAGGGAAATAGGCTGAGTCGGCAATGGTATTCGATACCGAAATAAGCTCTCGTAAAATAGCGCGCTCCCTAACTATCGCAGCATAAGCTTCGATATTGGCAGCACTCGGCGTATTTTTGGCGAGTTCCCCCAAGTAAGCCAAACCACCAATGTTATCCGCCTCACCTTCACGCTCTAAAAACTCATGTAAGGTGATGACATCCATCGGTTGATTGTTTTCAGCCAAATAGTAGATGGCTCGAAAAATGGCGCGATGCTCGCGAGTATAGAAATCATCCGCGACCAATTTGTCGCCAACTTTTTCCCACGCGTCGTTGTCGAGCATCAAGCCGCCCAGAACCGACTGCTCGGCTTCAATCGAGTGCGGTGGTATCTTCAGTTGCGCGGTCGTAGGATCTTTCTCGGCCATAGGAAAACAAACATCTATATTTCTATAAGAGGGTTATTGTATCGAAAAATGAGCGTAAACCTAGAGCCTTGGCGTAAATTTTTTTCGAAAGGGTCGTACGCCCCTAACATCGTGACGTCGGGCAATAAAAAAGGAGCCAAAAGGCTCCTTTTTCGAATCGAGAGTCTGCGCTTACGCTTCTTCAGGAACAACGTTAACTTTAACAGTTACGGTTACATCAGAGTGTAATGCGATATCGATTTCAAACTCACCGGTGTTACGGATAACGCCGTGAGGCATTTTAACTTCGGCTTTCTCTACTTCAGTACCAGCAGCAGTGATTGCGTCAGCAACGTCACGAGTACCAATAGAACCAAACAACTTGCCTTCGTCGCCCGCGTTAGCAGCGATAGTCACAACAAGTTCATTCAGTTTCTCAGCACGCTGCTCTGCAGCTGCTAATAACTCAGCCGCTTGCTTCTCAAGCTCTGCACGACGCGCTTCAAACGCTTCTAAGTTCGCTTTGGTCGCAGGTACAGCTTTACCTTGTGGAACCAAGTAGTTACGGCCGTAACCGTTTGCTACGGCTACTTTATCACCTAGGTCGCCTAGGTTACGGATTTTTTCCAACAGAATGACTTCCATCAGTCTTTCCTCTCTTAATAATCTGACAACTAAGACTCAGATAAGCTGAGCCACTCGCTCGACTTACTTGTGTGAGTCGCTGTATGGCAACAAGGCCAAGAAACGGGCACGTTTAACAGCGCGAGCTAATTGGCGCTGATATTTAGCACTGGTACCAGTAATACGACTTGGTACGATTTTGCCAGTTTCTGTGATGTAGGCTTTTAAAGTGGCCAGATCTTTGTAATCGATTTCAGTTACGTTTTCTGCAGTAAAACGACAGAACTTACGACGACGGAAAAAACGAGACATATGCATATCCTCCTAAATTATTCAGCCGCAGCTTCTTCAGTTGATTCAGTATCAGACGCTTCTTTCGCAGGCGCTGAACGCTCAGAACCTTCTTCTTTAGCAAGCGGAGAAGCTTCGGTAACTGGACCTTTGCGACGGATAGTCATATGACGTAAAACCGCATCGTTGAAACGGAAAATGTTTTCGATTTCTTCAACTGCAGAGTAGTCACACTCGATGTTCATAAGAACGTAGTGCGCTTTGTGAACGTTTTCGATGGCGTAAGCTAACTGACGACGACCCCAGTCTTCTAGACGGTGAATCTTACCTTCAGCTTCAGTCACGATGTTTGAGTACTTCTCAATCATAGCGGGTACTTGGTCGCTTTGATCAGGATGCACCATGAATACGATTTCGTAGTGATTCATTAATTTCTCCTTTTGGATTCCAGCCATCACTGAAAACTTAATAAAAGTCTTGTGATAACAAGGAGTTAACCAAATTGTAGTGATATTTCCCGCGACTTGCGGAAAACCAGCGGCGAATTATACGCAGCAACCGTCTAAGGATCAACCGCTTTAACCGTGCGCAGCGCATTGTAGCGCATTCGCGAGTACTTAGGTATTAAGAGCGCGAGCCAACCCTGCCGTAATAAACTGATTAAGTGTTAGACTAGACCGAGAGCGCTTTGCCTCCACTATTAGTAGAACAAGCGTCGGTAAATATTACTAAAAAGGGAACTGCAATGGGTCGATTATCGCCGGCTTTTAGCCGCATTGCCAAAACCATTCAGCGCGATTACTGGGAACGTTTTGCATTCGAAATAATCTTTAGCATTATATTAATTGCCGCCGCCACGGGTTTACTGGCGAGCAATTTCACTGCGCTGATTACGCGTACGCAAGCTGCGGAAGCCGATGCACTGGTGGTTACTGCTCGCCTCGAGTGGTTACTCGAACAAGCTCATAAAGGCCAAATCTCGAACAGTTCAGAGACTACCTATCATTGTAAGGATCATGCAGACTTTTACCAAAACAGTTGTTTGCTCAGTGAACAGCGCATTCGCATTGACATTCCTCGTTTTGGCATTAGCCGAGATTATCATATAGCGCCTCGCACTGAGCCGATGGCCCCCATGTACATTGACCATTCAATTACCCACATAGCGAATTAAGTAATTCATAATTGTTAAAAAGGACTCTCTATGGACCAAACTTCCCTCTCTTCTCGGCGCGACTTTGTTGCGCGCTTGCTGCTGAAAGCTTATAGCGAAACGCGCGAGCTAGACGGTGCAATCAAACAACTCGAAGCGCTGGATAATCCAATGGTTGCGGCTGAACTGGCCGCGTTGAGCACGGCGCAGCAAAGCACCCAATCTTGGACAACTGCATTGCAGACTTGGGCTCCTGATCACCCCTTGACGCAACTGGTCGCAGCAAACGGCGTTGATATTGAGCGGCTTGAGCCGGTGCGCAAAGCGTTAGCCGCGCGACAACAAATGCTAACGAATATCTTTACAAGAGTGCTGCTAACCATGACCTACTTGCTGATTCTGCTCGCACTTGCCACCGGCACAACCTTTATTATCAACGGCTCCGTTACGGCGAGCTTTGTTGAAGTATTCTCAACCTTTGGCGCAGAGTTGCCCGCGACCACTCGCTTTATGGTTGAAAATAGTCATGTTATTTTTATCTTATTAACCTTGCTGCTGTTGTATTTTGCAGCGGTCACCGCTAGCCTAAAATTGGGCAAAAAGAACACGCGCAAAATCCCACTACTGATTCGTTTAACGCCAGGCATTAGTGGAATCTTCCGTCGTTCACAAAATCTTGAGCAATCGATTCTACGGCTTGCCATTCCGGAACAACTAGAACAGCATCATCCCGAATGGGCACAGCGAATTGCGCTGGCGCAACAACTCGCGATGAGTGATGAAGAAATCGATCAGTTCTTAAACCAACTACTCGATGACTTTGAACGTAAAGCCAACAACGGCGTACGCGGACTAACGCTGACGGTTCAAATATTAGTGGTTGGCGTTATCTTTAATCTTTTAGTTTCTTTTTACTTACCGATCTTTCAGTTAGGAGCCGTAACATGAAAAAGTTAAACGGATTTACCCTTATCGAGCTAATGATAGTCGTATCAATTATTGGCATTTTAGCCGCTATTGCCCTACCCGCTTATCAGCAATACACGCTGCGCGCACAAGTAGTTGAGGGCTTCACTATTGTTGATGAGTTAAAGCCGCTGATTAAAGAGTACTACAAAAATCGCGGCCGCTTTCCGGCGAATAATATTGAAGCGGGTCTTCCAGATGCAGACAAACTCATTGGCAATTATGTCAGCCGGGTCGAGGTGAATAACGGAGCCCTACATATCACGTTTGGTCAAAAAGTTAATACACACCTTAAAGATGAACAACTGTCCATTCGTCCAATTGTAGTGACTGGCAGTCCTATGAGCCCAATCAGTTGGCTCTGTGGTAATGGCTCAATTCCCGATGGAATGGAACCTCGTGGTGAAAACAAAACCAGCTTAAGAAGAGAGTTTTTACCCGCCGCTTGTCGCGGGTAACCGGCGACTTAAGTTACCTCACGGCACCAATTAAAAAGCGCACCAGAGGGTGCGCTTTTTTTTGCCGATGATTACTTCAACTTTTATTTTCTTCAACGGCTTCTTGTTTCAAATATTTCTTGCTTCAAAGTCGATCAAGAAGTTGAGTTTTGCTCGGTCGATTGGCTCGTTTGCGGCGTGCCACTTTTCTCATTACTGCGGAAAAAGCTCGCCTGATTAAGTACCGACCAAGCCCACTTGATCCAACCGACAATGGAAAACGCTAACCACAAAGCCCATGCAAGCATCAACGACTTATAAACCCAAATCGGTAACGAGATAACCGAAATGGTGGGAAGTTGTCCACTGCTTTGATCCAAATACCATTGCAACTGATAGCCCGAAGAAGCGTTTCCAACAATCCCCATATCGGGACGACTCAGTAAACTCATCGGCACCGAAGCCAACAATACCAGTAACGAAATTACACTGAATAATGCGAGAAAAACTTGGGTCAGATTAAAAGCATCTTTACCTAATTTATCTTGGTAACGCTTGTGCGCTTCCAATGCGATCAACCAAGCCGTAACCCATACCAACATTAGCCACGACTGCAAACTTAAACCGAGCCCTAAAAGGAGCCAGCTGGCTGGTTTAATCGGTAAAAATTTTGATCGTGAAAGTAAAATCGCGATCACAATAAACGCTAGCAATTCCCCCCAATAGATTATCGCTGGACCAATTACAGGTCCACTGGTCCAAATCACCCAACGATCATCGGGAACCTGCCATTGCACTACCAAGTTACTGGCGGGCGCATTGAGGTTAATTTCTGGTAACGAGGCAAACATGCCTAAAGTTTCTGCGCGGCTCCAGTTTAATTCAATTTGATGCAACCCTGGCGATGTTGTGTAATCTACTACGCCTTCTTGCAACTGTAAGAACGCTTCGCGCTGATCAAGCTTAGCCTTTAGATGCTCACCCGCACCTAACTGCAACTGACTTTGGCCACCGCGCGAGCTTCGGTATTGCGCAGACAACACAAGGTTTTCTCGTAACTTGCCTGGCACGACTCGTAACTGCACTTTATCAAACGCCAAGCTATCACCTTTAACCGGCGCGGGAGCCGCAAAGGTTAATTCCAGCGATTCATTTGGCCGCGGCAGATAACGCATTAACCAAATATCATCACTTTCACTGCTCATGTTTTTCGGCCACACCGGTACAACACCGGTAGTTTCAACTCGCCATTGGTGTGCCACTGTCATCACCCATTCTTCCACATACTGCTCAGCGGAACTGGCGGTTAAGGTGAGCGAGTCGGCGCGCGCAATACCAGAGCGCCATGAAACACTCGACTCTCCAGCAGCGAGTTGCACTTGAAACTGCCCCGCGACGACATTTTCTTGCGAGCTCAAAAGCTTTTCAAAAGGCAACAACGGGATAGCAACATTAATCACGCCATTCGCGGGCGCAATGCGCTCAACGTCGGTGGTTAACTGCCACTGGTTATCAAAATAAAAATGCCGAGTGACTTTCACCATCGGCGCAATTGCCGCTACCTGCTCGACAGCTTCGCCACCACTACGTTCCACTTGTTTAGCAACCGCTTGCGGCTGTTTGACTAAAGTTAGTTCGCGGCCACGTAAGCTACCATTTTGTACGCCTTCTAAAGTCCAAATAGAGGTTAAGTTTTGAATGTTATAAGGCTTGAGCGGAAATCCCCAAGTGACCGAGTTATGTTTGCTAACATCGCCAGCAAGCACAATAGTTTGACGGCCTTTTTTCACTTGTAACCACTGCTTTCCTTGGTGACTAACGGTCCAGTTATTAAAACGATTATTCACTTTAATCGAAGCCAGACGCCACTGCTTTGACTGGGGCAAAGGTATCGCCACATCCGCCAAAGCATCGACTCTAAGCTCTAGAATCACTTGCTCTTGCCCAGCCACCTGCTCGCTCAACAAGCGCATTCCAGAAATCGTGGCACAAGATGGCGCGCACTCTCGCGGAGGATGCAGCCAGTCGGCTAACTCACGCAATACTTCTTTAGGCGGAACTTCAGCCTGTGACGGAGTCGTCCATGAGCCAACGATCGCAACCAATAATACCGGCGCAAGATTACGTAAACGCTTTAATTGCAACTGTTGTGGCCATTGCTTCACCATGAGTAAATAAATAGCGGCCACTAAGCCCAGCAACATTAATAATCGCCATAGAGTCATCAGTACCGGTCCGAAAATAATCAAATTCGTGGTTTGGGTTGCGGTAACCGGCGAATCCCAGCGCACGCTAAAGTCATTCCAGCGCCAACTGGGCTTACCGCTACCGGTTTGGATAACAGTGTTTTCGGGATAACGAGCAAGCACTTCAGAGCGTTTGATTCGCGATCCTGTTACGACTACTTTTTGCTCGCGCTGATCACGTAACTTTTCAAGAGCGGCTTGCGGCGGCGCCATTACCATTTCTTCAACTTCAGCTTCGGGTTCGCCAATCAGTCCAAAGGGTTGATTGCGCTGGTAACCACTGCTGCCCAAGGGACTGTAATGCTCCAATTGTGGATGAATCATTACCCGTACTTGCTGCACCATAAACACTCCTGCAGCGACGACAAACGCCAGTAGCGACAAGCCTAAATAAACGCGTTTGATCCATAACCAAACTTTATGGCTCAGCGCTTGCTGCTGATACAGTAAAAACGCTAGCACTAAGTTGGATAGCGCCACCAAAGGAGCACCCGTTTCGTGAAACATTAAACTCATGGTCAGTGCGCTAACCGCCGCCAGCGTTTTCGAGCCATAATGAAAACATAAGGCCACTACTAACAATAACCAAAATAAATCCCAAATGGTCCACTGACTTAACCAGCCGTTGTGATATTCAGCACCCAATGCGGTAATCAAACGATTGGCTGGAGGTAAACTCATGCGCCAATTAACTGACTCAAATTCAGCTTGCCAGCCCACGACGGGTAACTGAGATTGAGCGTTAATGGTTCCGCCAGCGGTCATTTGCACACTGGGAATTCTTAATTCAACACCGGTTTGCTCCGGCTGTAGCGACGTTACCAACAACGCATCGGAGTGCTCTTGCGCACGCTCAAGTTGATAAGGCGGCAGCATATCCATGCGCCATTGGCTGCGCATTTCACCGGTAACGGTATCGTCAAAGGTCCAATTATCACCCGAAAAATCTAACCACATGCGGCGTTGCAGCGATAAACGATTACTGATCGACGCAGGAATACCACGGATCTTTTCGTTTAAGATCGCCGCTTCACCACTGGGGTATAAAAAGCTCGGAAATTGATTCCACTCGGGTGGAACATTAACCGAGTCAGGATCTACCACTTCAAGGCCTTCGAGCGTGGCAATTCTCTGTTGTGGCGCTTCAGCGAAACTCCAAATCTCTTGTCCGGGCCATTGCTCTGTTTGATTATTTAATTGCAATGTTGTCGTAGCATCAGCGGCAAAACTATCAATCGAGATTAGCCAGGAGCCCGAGCGCGCCGATATGATTAATTCGCCATCGGTATTCCAGTACGCCGGAAGCTCAGATTCAATCGCAATCGGTTTGAAGCCATCGAGCAAAACTTTACCAAGATTTATCGTCCTCGCCGCGCCACTAACACTCAAATCAAGCTGCAGATTTGAAGTCATTGGATGGCCATCAGCAATTAGCCGAAATGGCCAAATTTCAATACTATCCGCTTCGACTTCGATTTGCTGTTGCTCGGCCAAATACAATTTTTCATTTTCAGGAAAAATCGGCTGCCCATTAAAAGTAGCCGTCATAAATTGACTAATACTGGGGATCGCAATGTAGTCCGGTTGTGCCGACCACTTCCAATATCCCATAACCTTTGCCGTGCCTTTGGCCAACCAAAGATAGGGTTTACCGCTCCGCTCCATGACCATCGCCGGTTGATTGTTAACCGTCACCATCACCGGCCAAACCGCACTGTTGCCGGGTAGTGGGATAAAGCCCTCTTTATAGATTTGCCAATTTTGTTCAAACTCACCGCGAGTGCGACTCAATGAAATCGACAATTTACCCGGCCAAGCACACAACCGCGCCGCCGCGTCACGCGGCTCGCCCCCCATGACTACCGGGCACTCTAAAAAATCATAGTGTTTTTCAACCCACGGGATCCAGGGCTTTAGTTCTTGCGGAATGGGCGATTTATCCGCCGCAAAAGCGGCTGTGATAAAGCATATGAATAGCAAACAGGCTGACGCCACCTTGGTCATTGCAACCTCCAACTTTATTGTTGTTCATTTTGATTGGCCTGTGGTCGTTATGCCTGATGGACGTCACAAAAGCAAATAACCCGTATTAAAGTTGCGCATGTTAATACTTTTACGGACAACTTTAGCTACTGTTACGCTGACGCAATATTTCAAATAAACATACACCGGTCGCCACCGAGACGTTTAAGCTTGAAACACTGCCCAGCATGGGGATATGAAATAACTCGTCACAATGCTCCCGTGTCAATCGCCGCATACCTTTGCCTTCTGCGCCCATGACCAATGCCAAGTTTCCACTGAAGCGAGTTTGATAAATATCCTGCTCGGCTTCACCGGCGGTGCCTAAAATCCAAACACCCAAATCTTGTAACGTTTTTAATGCGCGAACGAGGTTAGTAACCGCATAAAAAGGCACTGTTTCCGCAGCACCGCAGGCTACTTTACGTACCGTAGCGTTTAACCCTACCGACTTGTCTTTAGGGACCACAATGGCATCAACGCCGGCTGCGTCAGCGGTACGAAAGCAAGCACCTAGATTATGCGGATCGGTAACCCCATCGAGAATTAATAACGTAATCGGTTTTTCGCTCTGTTCAACGAGCTCATATAAATCGTGCTCGGTTTGCACCAAAGAGCCGGTTTGCTTTAATTCAGCAATCACCCCTTGATGATTCTCAGTAGTAATCGCATCTAGTTTTGTTTTATCCCAACGAACCACCGGAATTTTATGCTTCGCCGCTAGACTAATAAGCTTTTGTGCTTTGCCGTCCTGCCGATTCGCTTGCAAGTAAATTTTGTCAATTTGATCAACGCTCTTTTTTAATAAGAGATCAACCGCATGAATACCGTAAACAATTTTTTCTGACATTATCTTTTCCTAAAACCGAGCCAATCAGTGTCGCCTGAACGCTTAGCGCTTGGTCTTTTTACTACTCTTTTTTGATGACTTTTTACTACGTTTAGGGCCACTTTTCTTACTCGAGTCTGAGCGTTTAGATTTCTTTTTCTTTTTGTGCGATGGCTCAGTTGCCGCCCCATGCTCGCCGCGTTTTTTGCCGCGACCAGAGTTTTCACTTTTGCTCGACTTCTCACCGCGGCCGCGTGCTGAGCCGGATTTTGCTTGCGATTTATATTTCGCTTTTTGGTATAACTTTTCGCGCTCGCTTAACGGCCGCGCCTTTTTCGCGTCTTCTGCTGCAACTAACTCAAAATCAATTTTACGATCTTCGAGATCAACGCTGGCGACGGAAATTTTTAACCGATCGCCCAACTGGTACATCACACGCGACTTTTCACCCACCAAGCGTTGTTTGCCGGCATCAAAATTAAAGTAGTCACGCCCTAAAGCGGTAATATGGATTAAACCATCAATATGAAATTCTTGGATGCGCACAAACAGGCCAAAGTTAGTCACGGCAACCACTTCACCATCGTATTCATGGCCAATGTGGCTCGACATAAACTCGCATTTCAGCCAATCCATTACGTCCCGTGTTGCCATATCGGCGTTACGCTCGGTGCCCGAGCAAATTTCACCATACTGAGTGAGCTGCTCGTGACTGTACGCAACCGCCCCGGTGTAAACCCCTGCAGCTTGCTCTTTTGCGAGCTGTGACTTAATGACTCGGTGCACCAGTAGATCAGGATAGCGTCGAATCGGCGACGTAAAATGTGTGTACGCCTTAAAAGCTAAACCAAAATGGCCAATGTTGTCCGGCGAGTAAACGGCTTGACTCATCGAGCGGAGTAACATGGTTTGGATTTGTTCTGCATCCGGCCGTTCTTGAACGCTGCGTAATAACTCAGCATAGTCAGCAGGCTCAGGAGTTGAGCCGCCAAATAAAAACAAGCCAAACTGCCCGAGAAAACTGCGCAAGTCTTCCAGCTTTTTCTCCGACGGCCCTTCATGAATACGAAACATACCGGGTATTTTTTGCTTTAAGAAATAACGCGCAGCCGCGACGTTGGCACAAATCATACATTCTTCAATGATACGATGCGCATCATTTCGAATGACCGGCACCACACGATCTATCTTACGATTTTCATTGAACACAATTTGTGTCTCAACCGTTTCAAACTCAATGGCGCCACGCTTATGTCGCTCTTTTGCCCGCGCTTGATACAGCGTATAAAGGTTTTCAAGATGAGGCACTAAGTCATGATATTCTTGCCGCAGCGACTCATCACCGTTTAATAACTGCCACACTTTGTTATAGGTTAAGCGTGCTTTAGAATGCATCACCGCTGAATAAAATTGATAACCGCTAATTTTTCCTTTGGCACTAATAGTGACTTCACACACCATGCATAACCGATCCACATGCGGATTTAATGAGCATAAGCCATTGGATATTTGTTCCGGCAACATCGGCACCACATATTCAGGAAAATAAACCGAGTTTCCCCGTTGGCTGGCTTCAGTATCTAAAGCACTGCCTGGTTGCACATAATGCGAAACATCGGCAATCGCTACCCACAAACGCCAACCGCCACTTTCTTTCCACTCACAATAAACCGCATCGTCAAAATCGCGCGCATCTTCACCATCAATGGTAACGAGTGGCAAGTGACGTAAATCGACGCGCCCTTGTTTATCTCGCTCCGCGACCTCAGGTGCTAGCTGTTGAACTTCATCTTGCACGGCATCTGGCCAATCTCGGCGAATGCCATAGTTGTGGATCGCGATATCGATTTCCATACCTGGCGCAAGGTAATCACCAAGCACTTGTACAATGGCACCAACCGGTTGCGATTTATCGCTCGGTCGCGTAGTGATCCGAGCAACCACCACTTGTCCCTCAACCGCACCTGATGTTTGTCCCGGGGTAATTAAAATATCTTGCGTGAACCGAGCGTCATCCGGTTTAACAAAGTGAATCCCACTTTCTTGAAAGTATCGTCCCACCAATTGAATCGGCTGGTCACTGCTGAGCACCTCAACTATCTTGCCGTCGACACGACCACGACTGTCAAAGCCACGTGCACGACAAACCACCTTTTCGTCATGAAACACTTTGCGCATCTCGCGAGGACTGAGAAACCAGTCGTCGCCCCCTTCGTCCGGGGTAAAAAAACCAAAGCCATCTTTATGGGCACTCACCTTACCGGTGACTAGGGACAACTTGTTTACCGGACCATAGGCGCCACGACGATTACGTACCAGCTGCCCATCACGCTCCATGGCTTTGAGGCGTCGACTTAGGGCAATCAGATCTTGCTCATCGGTTAAACCAAGGCCACTCATTATTTCGGGGAAATGCGCCGGTCCTGGATGCTGCTTTAGAAACTCAAGAATGAACTCGCGACTAGCGATGGGGTTTTGATACTTCTCTGCCTCACGCGCATAATGCGGATCAGTTGAAGACTCAGTGGCCCGCGTCGACTTTGCAGACGTCGTGGGCTTAGATTTTTTAGGCATAATTATCCTGATTCATTAATATCCAATGAGTTTAACTAAATTTTGGGTAAAACAGAATGTTGATTGCGTAAATTCACCGTATTTCGCTCTCTCTCGCCCATAACCCGCTGAACTTTCGACCATTTAGCGCCAAAAATCCTGTGACTTACCTTAGCGATATCCACAGCAAAAGAGTGACCAAAGTTCTCATATTACTTATTTTCTATTTGACAATAAATTTATAGCGATTATGTTCAATGAGGAACACATAAAAGGAGATTAAACAATGAAAAAAGTTCTATTCAGTGCAATGGTATTAGTTGGCTCAACTGCAGCGATGGCTGAAGCGGGTCCAGGTTGTGGTCTTGGCGCTCAGGTTTTCAAAGGCAAAAGCGGAACGGTTTCTCATGTTTTAGCTGCGACCACTAATGGTACTTCGGGCAACCAAACCTTTGGTATGACATCTGGAACTTTAGGGTGTGATTCAAGCCGCACAATTCAAGTCGCAACTCTTTATATGGATTCAAACATCGATAAAGTTGCTAGCGATATGTCAAAAGGTGATGGCGAAGCGTTAAACGCTCTTGCCGAGTTAATGGGTATTGAGTCGAAAGACAAAGCACACTTTAACGCACTGCTTAAAAACAACTTTGCTAAAGTATTTACCTCAAATGAAACCACTTCTGATGAGGCGATTCAAAACATTGTTGCGCTTATGAAGCAAGACGACGTATTAAAATCCTACGCGGTTTAAATACTTAGAGGCGGCTTTGCCGCCTCATTCCCCTCTACCCATGACTCACCAACAATCACTTAAACGAACCAATGAAAACAATAAAATGTTTGAGCGCTTGGCTATTATTTTGCTTGAGTTGGCCTCTCATTGCCGATCCCGCCATTATTCACTTAGCCGAACAACCGACTTGGCAAAGGTTATTGCATCAACCGAGCGCACAAAGCGCTAGTGAAATTGATGATGCACGATTCTTTTTATCCGAATCACGTTCCAGTTTTGATGAATTAACCGCCACTTTAAAGGCATTTCAAACCGACCCGCGTACGCGTTGCCGGTTCGCAGCTCGCTATGAATGGTTAGCTCAACAACTCGATTGGCAGCAACAACGCCTGACCGCTACCGATTGCCCCGAGCTGATGACCTGGATGGAGCAATTAAATACTCAGCAAGTGTCACTGATATTTCCAACCGCTTTTATGAACAGTCCATCGTCGATGTTCGGACACTTATTTTTACGCTTAGATAGCGAAAGCACGCAAAACGATCTACTCGCATTCAGCGTCAATTACGGCGCCAATGTAGATAACCAAGATAGTTCCTTAACCTATATGGTAAAAGGTCTCGGCGGTGGTTACCCAGGTACTTACACGGTGGTGCCTTACTATGAAAAAGTTAAAGAGTACAACGACATTGAGCACCGTGATATTTGGGAGTATCCACTGCCATTGAATAAATCGCAAATTCGGCGCTTAATGTTACATTTATGGGAATTAAAAGCGATTGAAATTGACTACTACTTTATTGATGAAAATTGTGCTTATCGAATTTTGGCATTAATTGCCGTCGCTTTTCCCGAGCACGACTTACTCAGTGAATTTCAAGGTCGCGCGATCCCAGCCGATGTGTTAAAAGCCACCTTTAAGCACGGCCTCACTCGAGCGCCAGAGTATCGAACGTCTCTTGCTACCGAGCTCACTCATGCCTTTGCGCAACTGACCAGCCTAGAGCAGCAATGGGTCACGCAAATAATTGCGGATCAACAAGAGTTGCAAACTCAAGCGTTTTTACGCTTACCAGAAGCCAGCCGCGCACGCGTGTACGAAACCTTAAATTTATGGCTCCGGTATCAACTGTCAGATGCAGGGAGCGCTGTTGACGAGTCACAGCTTGGCTACCAATTACTATTAGCGCGCAGTCAAATAAGCACCAGCAGCGACCTTAAAACCGCAGCAACCCCAGCACGCCCCGAAGACAGTCATGATGCTTATCGGTTTGGGCTCGGCGTGTTACATCAAAAGCAGCAAAATTCGCTATTACTCAGTGGCCGCGTCGCTTATCACGATCTACTGGATAACCCATCCGGCTATTTAGCAGGCGCTCAGATTGAATTTTTCAATTTAACGGCCTCTATTGATAACAGCGCCCGAATTGAAGCACTGACTTTATTGTCGCTGAAATCTTTAGCGCCTCGAGACGAGTTAATTTCGCCGTTGTCTTGGAGCTTTGCCATTGGAACCAAACGGCACGCGTTTAGCCCCGATAATAGTGAGTTGCTGCATTACCTTGATGGTCGCGTTGGCCAAACCTTTGGCAACGACAATAACTTATATTACTTGCTCTACGGAATTAACTTCACTCAGCAGTCAGCACAGCCGGATCAGCCACATTCGTTAGCCGCCGTTGCTCTCGGTTGGCGGCATCAAGGTGCTCACGCACAATGGCTGGCTGAGTACGATTGGCGGCGTGATGTCGACGGCTCTCAGCTCGAGTGGCAACAATTTTCATTCGGTTATCAATACAACTTAGATAAGCAGTCAGCCTGGCGCTTCGATTACCTACGCCAAGCACTTAATCGCAACTATCAACATGCATTACAGTTAAATTATTATCTTTATTTATGAGCACTTTTAATCTTTGCAAACTTCTGTTTTGCCTCAGCACTTGGCTAACGCTGAGCGGATGCACGTCTTTGTTCTTTCAGCCGCATGAAAAGTTTTACGATTCACCTAGCCATTACGCCATCGATTATGAAGACATATCGTTACTCACTGCAGACAACGAGCAACTTCATGGCTGGCGGCTCATTCCGCAAAAGCCAGTCACCCACACAGTGATTTTTTTTCACGGTAATGCAGAAAATATATCGACTCACTTTCGTAATGTTGTCTGGCTGTTGAATGATGGTGTGCAAGTTATTCTTTTTGATTATCGAGGGTATGGTCGTTCCAGTGGAGTCGCAGAGCTCGATGGCGCGCTGAGTGATATTGTACAATCAACCGCTTATGCCATTGATCAATTTGCCGCCAATACACCGGTGTTTGTCTTTGGGCAAAGCCTTGGTGCAGCCATGACTATCACAGCACTTGCCAAGCAGCCAGCGCTTACCGAACGGATTAATGGTTTTATCTTTGAAGCCAGCTTTACCCGTTATCGTAGTATTGCGCAGTACAGCCTAGGCAATTTTTGGTTAACCTGGTTAGTGCAAATTCCGTTATCTTGGACAGCTATCAGCAAACACGACCCGGTTGACCACATCGGCTTTATTCAGGCTCCGCTGTTAATCCTGCACAGTCAAGATGACCAGATAATTCCACTGGCTCATGCCAAGGATTTACATCGCGCCGCGCCGAACAGTCTGCTATGGATCACCCGAGGACAACATATTAACAGCGCTCGCAATCCAGATTATCGAGCGCAAATAAGAGAATTTTTAGGTCTTTAATCGTTCAGCCACTACAACCCGTTCAAATTTATCTGACCGCAAGTAATGGCTGGCGTTAAGTTACTCGCGTTTAACGGCTTCTTAGCAACCGATTTACGCGCCGCTGAGCAATATTTTTCTCGCGCTCTAATCGATGGTAAATGGCATCTTTCTCAGCAATTAAATCTTCCAACACACGATTTTGCTCTAGTAACTCACGGCGAACTCGTGATGTGGTGTTATCTGAAACGATAATTTTTTCATTGCGCTCAACTTCAGCAATTAAGTCAGCTCGCTCACGATCGAGGGCTTGCATGTCGCGCTCTATGCGCCGCACTTCATCTTCGGCCGCATGAACTTCTAGTCCACGGCGATAAGCGGTTAGGAAGCTTGGCTCAAGATCGGCAGGACATAAATTATTATATTGTGAACCACTGCGTCCAAGCGAAAAACCACGACTCGGCACACAGTAATTTCGGATCCCTTGCTTGTGCCCTTGCATGTAACGCTCAAAGTCGGGGGCGACACCATATTCAGCGCAAGCTTCGCGATGGCTGGCAATACGCTGTGATGAATAACCACGCGAACCATCTTCAAAGCCGATCGTACGCCAATCGGCGCTGCGACACTCATCTTTCGAAAGGGTTGCACAACCTTGCAGGGTCAACATAGCGGCAACCAACACAATTAATGATAATAGTGATTTCATAATAAAACTTCGCTCTAATAAAAACTATTTTACTTTAGCATCTTTTGACGCTTTAGGACTAATGTTACAGTATAGAAAAACTGAGAATTAACAGAACATGAATAAGAAAATTGGTCTTGCTTTGGGTAGCGGCGCGGCGCGCGGAATTAGCCATTTTGGCGTGATTCGTGGACTTCATCAAAATAAAGTTAAGCCCGATATTATTTGTGGTACATCAATGGGCGCATTAGTTGGGGCTGCCTACGTGACCGGACACCTCAGTGCATTGGAGCAGTGGTTTAAAGACCAAACCACCCGCAAAATGCTCAGCCATCTCGATATTAATTTATTTGCGAGCGGCGGCATTGCCGACGGTGAGCAGTTTATTCATTTTCTAAAAACTGAGTTTGGCGATTATAAAATTGAAGATTTACCGATTCCTTTCGCGGCCGTTGCTTGCGATATGAACAGTGGCAAAGAGGTTTGGATCACCAGCGGTTCCATTTGGGATGCGGTACGTGCCTCGGGTGCCTACCCCGGCTTGCTGACCCCAGTAAAACGTGACGGCCAATGGCTTATGGACGGCGGCGTGGTTAATCCAGTTCCGGTTACTGTTTGCCGAGCACTGGGAGCGACTCATGTGATTGGGGTCAATTTAAATCACGATTTATTAGCACCCAAACCAGTGCCAGAACCGAAAGAGCGCAGTTCATTATTTAACCTGCAAGATACCGCTATTGGCAAGGTGAGCGCGAAGATTAAGCAGTCGATTAATGAACGCTTTTCCTTTGGCAGTAAAAACAAAGAAAAAGATAATGCGCCAGGCATCATGGATGTTATTGCTTGCACGGTAAACATAATGCAAGATCGAATAACGCGCAGTCGATTAGCCGGCGATCCGGCTGATGTGATGTTTAATCCTCGGCTGTCGCATATCGGCTTTTTAGAAACCGATAAATCAGAAGAAATTGTCAACGAAGGTGAGCAATGTGTACAACGCAACCTCGAGCAGCTGGTTCACTTAGAGTAACCATTAACAACTTATCGGATAAACTTTGGTAAACTATCATGGTCTAACCCTGCGGTTATTCGCGGTATTTAATCAGCGACGAACGTCGCAAAAAAGCAAAGGAACCGGCCTTTTTTTCCATGATGTTGCAGTTGTTAACTCATTCACCCGCTTTCGGGCGAACCCAAATGATTAAGTCATGGCTGCTCTGCATAGCGCTCGTCGTCGGCTGTGGGTTGGCCGTGGCAGAAGAAGATGCCGGAACGCCCATCGATATTACTGGCGTTTCTGATCCTCTATTAGCCAATATTGCCGGTCACCTAGAAATTCAGCAAGGGCAACTAGCACTCTCAACCCTCGGCTTGCCGCGCTCAAATGAATACATTTTGCGCAAAACACGCAGCGCGCTGCAAGCTTATGGTTACTACCAACCGACCCTAACGCTTGAAGGCGATCATCGCCACTGGTATCTAACCGTCGATAAAGGCGAGGCCACTCGTTGGCAAACGGTTTCCATTGCCATTAATGGTCAGCGACCACTACCGGAGCCATTGAGCAATTTAGTGACTGCTCCACCATTGGTGGCTGGCGGTGTTGTTAATCATGATGATTATCAGAGTTTTAAAAACAAACTATTGTCGATAGCCCAGCAAAAAGGATTTCTCGAAGCTAGATTCAGTCGCAGTCAATTAGTAGTAGCTAAAGACTACAGCGTAGCCGATGTACTATGGACCTTGGATCTTGGACCGCGCTATCGCATTGCCTCGTTGGCATTTTCTGAAAACACCTTTGCCTCAGACTTATTGCAACGTTACGTGGATGTTCAATCCGGTGATTTTTATGACGCTGATAAACTGGTGAATATTCAGCAACAACTAAACCGCTCTGGCTTTTTTTCCAGTGTTGGAATTGAACGCGATATCGACCAGCAAGCCAAAACCATCGCAATCTTATTCGACATCATTAAACGCCCGAAATATCAATTAAAAACAACTTTGGGCTACGGCACCGACTCCCGAGGGCGGATCGGCGTGGAATGGCAAGATCGCCAAGTTAATGCCGCTGGCCATCGCTACAGTATTGCAGCAGAAGCCAATGCGCTCAGTCAAAGCCTAGCTTTTGTTTATCGAATTCCGCTAAAAGAAGCCGGCAGTGAATGGTTGGGACGCGCCTCTTACCAAATTAAAGACGACGCCGTTAGCACCAGTAAGATTAGTTCCTTGGAAAGCCGTTGGGTATTAAAAGAGTCTGACTTTTGGACCCAGCAGTTTGCTTTAGTGATTGCCACCGATGAAAACTCAAGTAATGACACCATTGAGAGTTACCTCGAATACTTAGTCCCCAGTTGGCAGCTTGATTACTACAGTACGAAAGATCCTTTTCGTGCCACGCAAGGATTGCACTGGCAATCCGTTGTACGCATGAGTCATGATTCGATTAGCGATCCAGCGCTGGATTTTTGGCAGTGGGAGCAAAGTTTAAAGTGGGTGCATCCGCTATCAGAAAACTGGCGCTTGTTGTCGCGCTCGACATTAGGCATGACACAAATGGAGTTGGATAATTTTAATACCAATATGCCGACCAGTTATCGATTTTATGCCGGCGGTGATACTTCTGTGCGCGGCTATCGCTTTCAAGATCTGGGACCGGTCAACAGCAATGATGAAGTCATTGGCGGACGCTACCTGTTAACACAATCACTTGAAGTGGATTGGCAGTTTGCCGATAACTGGCGCTGGGCATTTTTTGTTGACGCCGGCAATGCATTTAGTGATAGCAACAATGTCGACTTCGCCAAGTCTGCCGGTACCGGAGTTCGCTGGGTAACCCCCGTAGGCGCGGTTCGCATTGATGTAGCCAAAGCCTTAGACTTTGCCAAAGAGTGGCGAATTCATATTACCATAGGGCCAGACTTATGAAGTCAATACTGCGCGGCTTTTTATGGTTAATTCTGGCACTTTTTTTAATCTTCTCGATTGCTTTTGGTTGGGTTTATAACACCGCTGGCGGTTTACAGTTTATTCTCGATCAAGCGCGTCCTTACGTTCCACAACAACTCTCTTTTGGGCAAGTAAAAGGCTCGCTAGCACAAGGCACCCAAGTCGACTTTGTCGCTTGGCAAGATGACACACTTGCTATCACCGCGACTAATATTGATTTTAAATGCCACTGGTTTGAATTTTTATTTGACCATTACTGGTGTCCCAGTTTGCAAATTGAAAAGTTGCAAGTCGTTGATCGAGCCCCGGTGACAACACCCAACAACACTCCGCTTGAACAACTGCCGCAACCCAGTGATTTTAGCTTTCCTTTTATCGCCAAGCTGGATCAACTGCAAATTGATCAGTTGAGCTTTCGCTCCGGACCTGATGAGCAACAACAGCAAGCTAATGAGCAAACGGTCGAAAACATTCAACTAAAGCATTTGGTGTGGCAAAAAGATTCTTTAGCCATTGAACATTTTGGGTTCGCTTACCAAGACGTCAGCATCGATTTGGCAACCGAGTTAGCGCCGCAGAATGAGTGGCCGATAAGTTTACAATTAAACGTAAATGTTCAACAGCAGCGACTCGCCTTAACTTTGTCTGGGGATTTATTTGATGAAGTAACTGGCGCCATTAATTATGACGGTACCGCCAAAGTCAGTGGCGAAATATGGAGTCAATTTAACGCGGGTAAACCACAAGCCAAACTAAGCTTAGCAGCGAAACCACAGCCTCTCGCAGAATGGTTATCGGGGCTAGAGCTAACCCATGCTAAAACTGACCTTGTACTTAATTGGCCAGCCGCGGAAGTAACGCTAGGCTCACGACTGCGCCTACAGGGTGACGAATTTAAACTGCGCCAAAGTCTCGCGTTTGACTCTGTACTCAATTGGCAACAAAGTGCCTCTGGCCATACTGAGTTAAGTGGCAACTTACAGCAATTGCTCGCTCATTATGGCGCAGCGATTTTAGCGCCGGAAGTTACCGGCCAATCACAAACGCCAGCACCGCAAGAACCGCTAATGTTACAGGCCAAGTGGTCTCTGGATGAAGGAAATGTGAACTTATATGATGGGCAATTATCTTTGGCAACGCTGCAAGCTAATTTTTCCGCCAACGCAAGTCTCACAGCGACACCCTATCAAAACTTAACCGCGGAGCTCACCTTATCCGCTGCAAACGCACCAACCTGGTCACAGTTAAATTTTACCGCGCTCAATTCAGCCTTTCGCCTAACTCAGTCGCGGCCCGACCAACCGTTCACATTCAGCGCTCAAGGACAACTGCAACAGTGGCTCGATCCGGCATTTACGATAGAGCAGGCGAAGTGGGATATTCAGCAAAATAAAACCATTAATGCCACGGCATCAGTTAGTAAAGCGAGCATTCACGATACTGCGCAACCACTCGAAATAAATAACAGTGAATTGACCGTTAAGGGTGCGATGGACAATCATCGCCTTACCCTAAACTCGCAACTCGGAAATGTCGC
>JABXHQ010000126.1 GCA_013373545.1 Gammaproteobacteria bacterium | reverse complement strand
GGTGAGTCCTTTGTGACCGCGTTAATTAGTGCCCCTTTTACTTCGTCCAAGCCAAATGCTTGCGCTTTCTCAAAGTCGAGCTCTTCATAGCCAACGCCTAAAAAGCCACGACTCACGCGCCCCTCTTTTCGCAACTGATCAGCAACGTCCATTGCTAGATCCATTGGGATAGCGAAGGCTAAGCCCATGTTGCCGCCAGTCATACTAAAAATTTGCGAGTTAATCCCAACCACTTCGCCATTGGCATTAAACAGCGGCCCACCTGAGTTACCGCGATTAACCGCTGCATCGGTTTGGATAAAAGGAACATATTGTTCAGTGCCGAGTGCACGTCCTTTGGCACTGACGATTCCCGCCGTCACTGTATGCTCAAGACCAAACGGTGCACCGTAAGCAACCACCCAACTCCCAACGGCCAGTTTTTCAACGTTACCAATAGAGACCGGCTGTAACCCTTTCGCTTCAATTTTCAACAAAGCAATATCAGTGCCTTCATCTTCACCGATTAACTTGGCTTGGAAGACTTTCTTATTAACTAGCTGAACATAAATTTTTTCGACCCCAAAAATAACGTGCCGATTCGTTAGTATGTAACCGTCTTTAGCGATCACAAAACCTGAGCCGGAAGGTCCCCTCGCGGTTCGTCCGCGACTTTCAACTTCGGTTTTAATCACCACCACCGAGTCTTTAACCTGAGCCACAATTTTTGAGAAGTCAGGCGCTTCAGCTTGCGCCACTTGAAGGGTTAGCAATAAAACAACACAACACAGCTGCTTAATTGAGTTCACAAATAGTCTCCTGTTATTGAAATAATTGCACCGGCCGTTGACGGCTTATTTAATAACGACTTATGACCGACACGAAGCAAAAAAGTGTCATGGCATTTGTAACTTGATATTTGGCTCAACTTTACCCAATAATTTTATCGCCAAACTTGCTCGGCCAGCTCGGGTAGCGGCATATAAGCGTGCCGCCAGCCACCCAACGAGTAAACCAGCAAACGCAGCTACGATTACCAGGCCCTCAGCCAATCCACTGCTGTCAGCGACTACGGCCGCAATCAATAATGCCAGTAGCGGTACGCAATAGGTCCACAGGCCAGCAATCAGCACCGCTTGTTGCGGAATGCCAATCATCACTTGGTCTCCGGTTTCGAGCTGCAGCGTATTTGGAAGCTTCAAATGCATACGATTACGTCCCAGCCACTGCTGCAAAATACCCGTTCCGCAAGTTGAGTTGACCTGACAACTTGAACAACCGCTGCGCGCTGTTGGGGCTAGCCAAACGTGTTCTCGGTCAGCAATCACCACCTGCGCAAGCTCTTTTTGCATCATCGTCATATTGAGTTGACACTCATTCGGATCATATCGAACAGCTCACTTTATCGTGAGCTGATTTAGGAAGGAAATTATGGGGTCTCGGTCGGAAATTACAAGTCTAAGGCTGTTTGTTTAGCTCTTGCTGGGCCTTTATTTCCGCTTCGCGATTTCTTTTCTCAAGCTCCATCATTACTTGCCGGAACTGTTGTGGTGTCATGCGGAAGGTTTTCACCTGCTCCCCACTGACCAAACGCACTGTTGGCAAGTTATTATTTTGTGCCGCGGCTTGGCTCGAGAATTTGTCAAACAAGGAGTTAATGCGCTCGAGCTGTGCTGATTCATCATCCGTCACATGGTACTCGGCTAACAACTTGTCGGGACCGGCCGCTGGCGATAACGACTCAGGACCACTAGAAGGCAGCCAATTTGTGCCTAACACGACCGCAAAGGTTACCGATGCCGCAACTGCCCAACCGACCAACGCGGAACGTTTTCGTCGTGGTGCACGCGGTGCCAACACCGTCGGCTCTTGAGCGATAGCTTGCGCAACTTTATCACTAAAATCCGCTTGCCAATGAGGACTTGTTTCGCCACGGATTGCTGCGCGAATCGCCATATAAGAGGCATAAGAAACTTGTGACTCTTGCGATTGCAAACAATCATCCATCGCATCCATCGCGGCGTCTTGCTCTAACTCACCGTCGATCCACTGCGATAACGTCGAATTGACTTCATCGTGCTTCATATCTCACCAACCCCAGCTCTTAGCAATACCCAAATTGCTCATTATATTAATCAGGCATCTTATTGAGTGTTTTTCATTCTGATAGTTCCATTGACGCCCGTCAATCATCAATTTTTTTACATATTGATGCATCTACTTAACTTCAGACTACAAAAGCTCACGAATGTTCCGATCAATTGTCTCGCGAGCGCGAAAAATTCGCGAACGCACCGTACCCACAGGACAATCCAGCACATCCGCAATTTCTTCATAGCTCATACCTTCCATTTCCCGCAATGTTATCGCACTGCGCAAATCTTCCGGTAAACTCTCAATCGACTCATACACCCGTTGCTTCAACTCATCTCTTAACGCCAAGCGCTCTGGACTCCCGAGATCACGCAGCGCATCACCATTGGCGTATTGCTCCGCATCCCCCGCGTCAATGTCGGAGTCAGGCGGGCGACGCCCGCTGGCTACTAAATGATTTTTTGCAGTATTAATAGCGATTCGATACATCCAGGTGTAAAAAGCACTTTCCCCACGGAAATTGGGTAACGCGCGATATGCCTTGATAAACGCTTCTTGTGCAACGTCAGCGATATCCGCTGGATCGCGAATAAGCCGAGAAATTAAGCTAAACACTTTATGTTGATACTTCTTGACCAAAAGATCGAAAGCTCGCTTGTCCCCTTGCTGAACCCGCTCAACTAATTCTTTATCGTGCCCGGCACTCATTTTACCTCCTCCTGAGTGTCAGGATGTTATACGTTATTGGCATGATATGACCCCAAGTAAAAACATTAGTTCGTGTTATTCGTCGAATTTTTTTATAATTATGACAAGTAGACGTAAAAAACGCGAAAGATTCATTAAAAAAGGTAACTTTTGCGATTAACCCTCTGATAACCGGCTGTTTTTTAACCGCTTCGCGCACAAGGAACTTCTCATGTCCAACTACTCCCACGATGTTTTAATCATTGGTAGCGGCGCCGCCGGTCTCTCCGCTGCTTTGCATCTTGGTAAGCTCGGTACGGTCGCGATTTTATCAAAAGCCGAGTTAAATGAAGGGTCCACTTTTTACGCCCAAGGTGGGATTGCAGCCGTGCTCGATTCCAAAGACAGCATTGAGTCACACGTCGATGATACCCTAAAGGCCGGCGCAGGGTTATGCAATCATGAAGCTGTACGCTTTACCGTTGAGCATTCCAAAGCGGCTATCGAATGGCTGATTGCCCAAGGTGTAGCCTTCAGTAAAAGCCCTAATCCAAATAGCGATTTCGAATACCACCTCACCCGTGAAGGAGGTCATAGTCATCGCCGCATCATACATAGCGCCGACGCCACTGGCAAAGCCGTATCGACGACCTTGGCTAACTGTGTGAAGCAATTGCCCAATGTTGAGTTGTTTGAAGGCTATAATGCCGTCGACTTAATTACCAGTGATAAGCTGGGACAACAAGAACAGCGCTGTGTTGGCGCATACGCGCTGAATCTAGCGACCCAGCAAGTGGAAACCTTTGCCGCTCGCTTTGTCATTTTAGCAACCGGCGGTGCCAGCAAAGTTTATCTGTACACCAGTAATCCCGATGTCGCCTCCGGCGATGGTATCGCAATGGCTTGGCGCGCAGGATGTAGTGTCGCAAACCTTGAGTTTAATCAGTTTCACCCAACCTGTTTATATCACCCTGATGCCCCTTCATTTTTGATTTCTGAGGCATTGCGCGGTGAAGGCGCAGTGCTGCGACGTCCCGATGGCTCGCGATTTATGCTTGAAGTCGATGAGCGAGCAGAACTCGCACCACGCGATATTGTGGCGCGAGCCATCGATCATGAAATGAAAAAGTTGGGCGCTGAATGTGTCTACCTCGATATATCGCACCAACCTGCCGAATTTATTACCAGTCACTTCCCTAATATTTATCAGAAATGCAAAGATTTGAATATCGACATTACGCAACAACCAATTCCGGTCGTTCCAGCGGCTCATTACACCTGTGGCGGTATTCGCGTTGACCTTAGCAGTCGCACCGAATTACCTGGCTTGTACGCAGTCGGTGAAGTCGCCTGTACCGGCCTGCACGGCGCTAACCGTATGGCCAGTAATTCATTACTTGAATGTCTCGTTTTTGCCAAATCTGCGGCCGAGGACATTGAGCAACAGTTCGATCAAGTTGCCGCTACTGCGCCGCTACCGACATGGGATGATAGCCGTGTTACGGACTCGGACGAGCAAATTGTCATTACCCATAATTGGCACGAGTTGCGCCAGGTTATGTGGAATTACGTTGGGATTGTTCGCAGTGATAAACGCTTACAGAGAGCTAAACGACGCATTCAGTTATTGCAGCAAGAAATTCATGAGTATTACGCTAATTTTCGCGTAACCAACGATTTATTAGAACTGAGAAATCTCGTGGTCGTCGCTGACTTAATGATTGATTGCGCTTTGCAGCGCCGCGAGAGTCGCGGTTTGCATTACACCCTCGATCACCCAGAGTCGGATCGAGAAGGCGTTGATACAGTTTTAAGTCATCGTGGCGACTCGTAAACCGGCTCCATGTTCACAGCCAGGCTCCTCCATGGGCTCGCAACCCACATGTGGGTTGCCACAAGAAGCCTGCCAGAGCGCGTATCTCCCCGTTAGATTGCGCGCTAATCCACCTAAGTTTCGTGCTACGAAGTAATATTCATTTTTTCACGAATATATGCAACGATGGCCCGTAAAGCGTCTGTATCAGCTGGATACTGCCCCATCAACCAATTATAAATATCCGGGTCTGGACACTCCAATAATGCGATAAAATTGTCTAACTGAGATGCATTCAATTGCGTTAAGTAACGATCGGCAAACGGTTGCAATATAACATCGAGCTCGAGCAGTCCACGGCGGCATTGGTAACGAACTTTTCGGGTATCAATAGGTGTGCTCATTTAGGTATAATTCATTGTCAGATTCAAGGCGCATACGTTAAAGTATGGGCCACTTTGATTCAAGTTAAACCCGAGTAAAAACCGCGACAATCGAGGCAAATAGTGACCGAAATCAAGCGCACCACGACTTTACCGCAAACCGTCATCACGCAACTCGATCAACTGAGTGAGAATGAACCCGTCACATTTGATTTATCATCGCTCGGAGTCATTGCCGTCACGGGAGAGGACCGGGTAAAGTTTCTTCAAGGTCAAGTAACGGCGGATGTAGCTAAGCTAACGCCTGAATATGCCCAACTGGCAGCCTTTTGTAATCCGCAAGGCCGCATTCAGTCGCTGTTTTATTTGCTTAGCGATAACCAGCAAATATGGCTTTTATTGCCCACCGATATTTTGCCGCAAACACTCACAGCACTAGCAAAATATGCCGTTTTTTATCAGTGCGAGTTAGTTGATGTTAGCGACCAGTTTCAGGTCTTGGGAGTCTTTAACAGTAATCGTCCAAACGACTCGCTCAGCTTTACCTTGCCCTTTGATCAACAACGCCATTACTGTTTGGTCTCCCACCAAGAGGCTTCCAAACGGCTTGCAAATACCACCACCGGCGATTCAGCCAGCTGGGAAATGATGGATATTAGAGCCGGAGTTGCAAGCTTGACCACCACAACAGTCGGCCAGTTTCTACCGCACAACCTAGGATTGCCAGAGCTTGACGCGGTCAATTTTAATAAAGGCTGTTATACCGGCCAAGAAGTCGTTGCGCGGATGCACTATAAAGGAAAGTTAAAATCCCATTTACGTCTTCTGCGCGCCGCTAGCGACGAAGTTCCTGCCCCCTTGACCGAGCTTGTTGATGAACAGGACAAGAAAATTGGCGAAGTGGTTTGCAGTTGTAATATTGATGGCCACCTCGAGCTACTCGCGCTATGTAAAGATACTATTGAAAATGTTAGAAAAATTCGGTGCAAATCGGAAAAGGCTTCTATACTAACTCTGTCATCATTCGAAAATTCTAATATTTGAGCGCTTATGAGTTTAGAACAAACCTTTTTATCCGAATTACTTGATGCTATCAAAAACGATCGCTTAACTTTGCCAACCTTACCTGAAGTGGCATTACGAATTCGCGAAGCGGTCGAAGATCCCGACGCCACCTCATCTGCGATTGCCGATGAAATCGCAAAAGACGCTGCTCTTGCTGCGCGCATTATAAAAGTCGCGAACAGTCCTTTGTTACGTGGCCGTGTAGCCGTCGATAATTTACAACTCGCGATTACCCGAATGGGCATTGCTTTTGTTCGCAACTTAGCGACCGGGCTTGCCATGGAGCAAATGTTTCAAGCGACCCATGATCAAGTTGACGCTAAGTTACGCGAAACTTGGGAGCACTCAATTGAAGTGGCCTCGATTTGCCAAGTATTGGCTTCGCATTTCACTAACCTTAAACCGGATCAGGCAATGCTCGCTGGATTAGTCCATGAAATTGGCACCTTACCTATTTTGACCTGTGCTGAAGACTCGCCGGAAATTTTAGAGCATGGCGGCGTGCTTGATAAAATTATTTACCGCCTCCATCCCAAAATCGGCTACTCAATTCTAAAAACTTGGGATTTCCCCGCCGAGCTGGTTGCGGTACCACTTGGATATCTCGACTTTGAACGCCAACATGAAGGCCCAGCTGACTATGTTGACTTAGTCACCGTCGCCAACTTACAAAGTTATGCCGGCACCAACCACCCACTTGCCAATATTCCTTGGGAAGAAGTTCCTGCGTTCGAGAAATTGGGAATGTCACCTGAAGTCGATGTACATGAGGTTGATGAACTCGCCGACGATCTGAACGAAGCGCGCTCCGCTTTAGTTTAAGCTTATCCCTCAAACACTGCGCTGGTCGGTTTAGATTTGCCGCGGCAGAGGGATTTGTTTAGCATAAGCACTCACTTATCGACGTTATTTTTGCGCCGTTTATCGCCAATAGTTTGTGAGTAACCGTATGACATTACCGCTTGCCCGACGAGCACGCTCTTATACAACGGCCGTAGCTGCCGGTCTGTTCGCGGCGTTCGCCCATGCGGCGCCCGGTGATATTCTTTTCAGCGACACTTTCGAAACTAATCTAGCACAGTGGACCATTGATAATAGCGGCGGTGGCATTGCTGCCATCACCAGCCAGACAGCTAGCAGTGGCGCCAGCTCGCTCGCTTTGAATGGCAATACTGTGCGCATCAGCAGTACCACCATTAATGCCAATGTTCCCGAAGCCGAATTGAGTATATGGGTTCGCCGCGGTGACGATAGCTTTTCTGAAAACCCAGAAACGAATGAAGACTTGATTGTGCAATACCTCACCAGCGGAGGCAGTTGGGTTAACCTTGAGACTTTTGGCGGTGGTGGTACGGCGGGTGAAATCAGTAGTCGCACCTACACTTTACCCAACGATGCGCTGCACAGTGCATTGCAAATTCGCTTCACCTTGACTCAAGGTAGTGGTTCAGCCTTTGACTTTTGGCACATCGATGATGTTGTCGTAACTGAAACCGGCTTGCCCTCAGGGCCAGTAGCCGAGTGGCGCTTTGATGAATTGAGTTGGGATGGAAGTGCCGGTGAAATTCTCGACAACAGTGGTAATGGCTATAATGGCAGCGCAGTTAATAGCACGCCGACCAGTGGCTTTCTGTGTAACGCGGCCGACTTATCCGCCACCGGCACAGCTGATTACCTTAGCCTCAATGCTGCTGCCCTCGATGGTTTAGGTGACTTCACTCTGTCAGCTTGGGTTACCAGCTCTCGCACCGGGATCCAAACCATTGTGTCTGCCGCTCAGTCAGCCAGTGAGTTGAATGAAGCCACCTTTATGTTCAACAGCAACACCGAATTCTGGCCACAATTGCGTCAAACGCCTTTTGATAACAGTACCTTATTAGCTACTAGCCAAGATATCGCCGACGGTGGCTGGCATCACGTGGTTTGGGTCCGAACACGTTCAACCAGCCAAACTTGCCTTTATATCGATGGTGCTTCACAAGGCTGTGTAACCCATCCAAATGGCGCCAACTTTCTTGATGTCGTTAGCTCCGGTTTAATTATCGGACAAGAGCAAGACAGCATTGCCGGAGGCTTTGATGCGACGCAAGCGTGGGATGGTTTAGTTGACGAATTACTGGTCTTTAACAGTGCGCTCACGAGCAGCAGTGTCACCACTATCTATAACAATCAATTGGCCGGCAATAATTATGATGGCACCGCACGAATCTGCCCCACACCGCTACCAGCCCCGGTGGCAGAATGGCAAATGGAGCAATCGGGGTGGACCGGTAGCGCCGGTGAAGTTACCGACTCGAGTGGAAACGGATTGAATTTAACCGCGTTCAATGGTGCGTTAAACAGTAATAGCGGTCCCGCGATTAGCGGTGATCCAGGAACCTGTTATTACGGCGACTTTAATGGGAGCAATCAATACCTTGCTATTGCCGATAATAGTTTGCTGGATATTAGCGACAACCTATCGATCACCGCTTGGATTAACCCACGCTCGTTGCCAGGCAGTGGCCTCATGAGCATCTTGTCAAAAGACGAGAACTACGAGTTTCACTTAACACCCGCAGGCGAAATATTTTGGTGGTGGGGAGGTGGCGCGCAAGAACTAACCACCAGTGGGGCAAATATCTCGCCAAACAATTGGTATCACATTGCTATCACCTTTGAGAGTGGTGCACAGGTTATCTATGTTAATGGTGTTGCATTAGGCAGCAACAATTGGAATGGTTCGCTCACGCTGAACAGTGATCCGTTGCAAATTGGCCAAGATCAAAACTTTGCTGGTCGTTACTTCAATGGCGCTATCGACGAAGTTCAAATTTATAATGCGACGCTTACCGAAAGCCACGTCAATGAAATTATGGCCCAAACTCACCCCTGCTCTGCCACCAGTATTTGCACCGTGATCCACAGCGACGATTTTGCAACGGTCAGTTATAGCGGCGGTACGCCTGATTGGAGCAGCAACTGGATTGAAACCAACGATAATAATTCTGCCGCTAGCGGTGCGGTTGCGGTAGTGAACAACGCACTGCGCATTCGAAACAGTTCCAATGTTTCCGTTACTCGTGAACTCGATCTTTCCGCCGCTCTCAGCGCCAGCTTTAGTGTTGATATTAGCAGCGCCAATCTTGACGGCAATGATCGCTTTCAAATCATCGTTTCAAATAATGGTGGCGCCTCATACAGTGTGTTGGAACAGGTTCAAAATGACCTCAATGCGTCTCGCACCTATGATATTAGCGCTTTCGTTGGCCCCAATACCCGCATTGGCTTTCGCTCCATCCAAGGGTTTAATCAAAGCAACGAATACGTTGCCTTTGATAATGTTGCGGTCACCATTACCGAACCATGCGACAATAATGTTCTGGTGCTGACCCATGATGGAAGTGCAATAAACTGTTATCGCGAGGCGGTTTCCATTCGAGTGGAAAATGCTTCAGGCGTTTTGCAAACCAGCTATACCGGAACAATAACCTTGAGTACGTCCGGCGGTAACGGCTTCTGGGATACTGTTGACGATAACGGAACCAGTAGCGACTCAGCTAATGGAACCTTGAGTAATTCGGGACTCAATAATGGCGTAGCAACTTACAACTTTACGGCTGCCGATGCGGGCACCGTTACTTTATATTTGCGCAATACGGTCGCCGAGTCGGTTAATATTGGTGCTACCGATGGCAGCGCCAGTGATGACGACAGTGAAGGTCTGTTAACCTTCCGTCCATTTGGCTTTATCGTTTCGCCAGCACCGGTCCCAACACAAATCGCCGGACGGCCGTTTGACCTCACGGTAACCGCAGCCGGACAAACCCCGCAAGATGCCAGTTGTGGCGTTATCGAAGAATACACAGGCACTCAAGCGATAAGCTTCTGGAGCAACTTCAGCCAGCCTACCAGCAGTCCCACCGCCATCACCGTTGACAACGTGGCCATTGCCAATAGTTCAGCGAGTGCCAGTTCCCAGTCGGTGATGTTTAATCAAGGAGTTGCCACCATTACCGTGCAATATAATGACGTCGGCACCATTGGCTTAAATGTCCGCGACGATGTGGGCATTGGAGACCCTGTAACCGGTACAACCGATGAGATTATTGGCGGTTTAACGCCGTTTGTTGTGCGTCCTTTTGGTTACCACTTATCCATTTCGGGCGAGCCCAACGCAACCGACGCTTCCGGAAACGTATATGCCATCGCAGGTGATACTTTTTCTACCTCCGTCAGCAGTGTGGTGTGGCAAGCTGCCGATGACCTCGATAACGATGGTGTGCCGGACGACTTCAGCCAGCTCGGTGACAATGCCACCACACCAAATATTCAAAATATTAGCGCTTCAGGAAGTGATATTGGTTTAGTACCCACTGCGCAGCTGGTCGCTAATTCGAATGGACTGCTAGGCGATGCGACTTTAAGTTTTAACGAGTTTGATGCCAGCGGCGTTGCCCAATTACCCCAATCTTGGAGTGAAGCCGGCATTCTTACCATCGACCTTGCAACCGCCAATTTTCAAAATGGTGGGGAAGGCGTTCTAGGCCAGCGGCAAAACATTGGTCGTTTTATTCCGCAGCGTTTTGCACTAACCCTTGCTGACGACTTTGAAGCGGTTTGCGACAGCACATTTACATATGCAGGTATCAATAGTGCCAGCGGACTAGTGTCCTCTGCACAGTTAGACGCTATGACATTGCAAATTCAAGCACTGAGCAGCTTAGGAAACCCTACGCGCAACTATGATGGTGTTTTCGAACGACTAGGGCCGGGCGATATCAGCGTTTCACCCATCGATAATGCGACGGCTACCACCGCTACGGGCACTTTAAATCGTGATGCCATTAACACTGTGGATTTTGACAACTTTGGTTTTGCCGATAACTTAGTTATTGCCAATATTGGTTACCAATTTCCTACTTACCTCGCCCCTTTTGAGCTCTACTTAGCCGTAGTCGCTAGCGACCAAGACGGCGTAACCGGCTCACTCAACAGCGCCACCGTATTACAACGTTTAGGCCGAGCCTACGTGCAAACCAGTTATGGGCCGGAAACAGAATCACTCGAAATTCCCACTGGAGTGGAATATTTTGACGGCACACAGTGGACACGTAACCTGCTTGATAACTGTTCAAGCTATCGTAATGCTCAAGTCACTTTTATCAGCGGAAGTTATCAAGGCGACTTGGACAGCGGTGAAACTCAAGTGTTGTTACCTTCCACTGTTACGACTGTAGTGTCAGGGCAGTCGGCCAATGGCGCTGGCTTTTGGTTAGCCGCACCAGGAATTGGCAACAGCGGTGAAGTCAATCTCTCGTTTGACCTATCAACGCAACCTTGGTTGCAATTCGACTGGGATGGTGACGCCAGTCTCGACAACCCAAGCGCTACCGCTGGCTTCGGTCGCTACCGTGGCAGCGACCGAGTAATTTATTGGCGCGAACGTTAGCCTGCGATCTTATTTTTGATACTTGAATGTTTTTACTTCTAGCCACTTTTTGGTACAGTGGCTGCCACTTTTGAAAACCAAACGATTTGGAGAATAGCGTGCGCATTACATTGGTCGCATTTTTTAGTTTAATGTTATTGGCCTGTGGTTCTGAGCCAGCACCCACTCAAGACGAAGCTGCCCAGCCGCCAGCTAAGCCAGCCGCCACGAATAACGAAGCCGCCCCTGGAGCTGCTGATCACACCGGTGACGATCACAGTGGTCACAACCATGCCCCGCAACCACAGAATGAGCAAGGTTATACGGTTCTAGAGCCGCAAGACAGTTGTGAGAAACCCGTGGTGATCGAGTTTTTTGCTTATCAATGTCCGCATTGTTATCAACTTGAAAAGCACGTTAAAAACTGGCGCCAAAGTGTTTCTGATGACGTTACGTTTATCACCATCCCAACCGACTTAGGTCGTGAAGAATTTACCAAATTTGTCGCCGCTCACTACGTTGCTGAACGCCTCGGTGTACTGGATGAGATCAAACCCTTGTTATTTGGCGTGATCCACGAGCGGAAAGAAATCACCAATATTCTTGATGCTTTCGTGCAAGCAGGTGCAACTAAAGAAGCAACTGAAAAAGCATTCCAAGATGTTGAGACATTACAAAAAGAAATGCTTAATGGTTTTGAGTTAATGAAGCGCTATAAAATCACTTCAGTTCCGACAGTGCTGGTTAACTACCAATATCAAACCGATGTTTCAAAAGCCGGTGGATATGAAAAAGTCTTTAACGTGGTTAATGATGTCTTAAAGCTACCTTCGAGTTGCCAATAAACGACATAAAAAAGGCGGTTAGTTAACCGCCTTTTTTTTATCCCTGCTTCATTATTTCCTGCTTCATAATTTCCCGCCCCTTATCCGAGCGCAAAAATCCGCGTAAGCCAATCAAATAAATAATCGCAAACAATGACAACAAAAACAGCGCAAAGCCCGCCAGGGAAAGAATACTGCTTAATGACAGCATAATTCTTAAGCCCACGATTAAGGCAACGGTATAACTCAATACCAAGCTAAAACCATACAAGGTTTTCAGTTTAATCATCGCCTGCAGTTGCAACATTGCAAAGCCACCTAAAATCAGCACATCAATCCACCAGTTTGGACTGGTCTGCAAATGTGTTGGCTGAGTAAAGTAGACAATAACCGCCCAAACAGCGATAAATACAGCGTTAATAAGGTACACGTAGCGCATAGCAAATTCCCAACCGTGAAGTTAACTTTGCGGCCGCATATGCGGAAACAAGATTACATCTTTAATGGTTGGCGAATCGGTAAATAGCATTACCAAACGGTCAATACCAATTCCTTCACCTGCCGTTGGCGGTAATCCAAACTCAAGTGCCCGAATGTAGTCATCATCATAGTGCATAGCTTCATCATCACCCGACTCTTTTTCTTCTACTTGTTTGCGAAAACGAGCGGCTTGATCCTCGGCATCATTTAACTCGCTAAAGCCATTAGCAAGTTCACGGCCACCAACGAAGAACTCAAATCGGTCGGTCACGAATGCATTTTCATCATTACGTCTTGCAAGTGGTGATACTTCCCAAGGGTATTCAGTAATGAAAGTCGGTTGAATCAGTAAATGTTCAGCGGTCTCTTCAAAAATTTCAGTAATATATTTGCCCGCCCCCCAAACATTGTTCTCAGGGATCTTCACTCCCACCTGTTTGGCATAAGCGACGAGTTGCTCTAGATTGGCTTCGGGATCGGAGAATACCTCAGCAGAAAACTCAGGGTTATATTTTAATACGGCTTCAACCATAGACATGCGCGTAAACGGTTGCCCAAAGTCAAACTCAATCTCGCTAGTCACTTCACCATGCTCGTCACGTGTCGTATTTTTGACTACCGTAGTACCTAGAATGTCTTGGGCCAAAGTACGCAGCATTTCTTCGGTTAAATTCATCAAATCATGATAGTCAGCATAAGCTTGGTAAAACTCTAGCATGGTGAACTCTGGGTTATGCCGCGTTGAAAGACCTTCATTACGAAAGTTTCGATTAATTTCAAACACACGCTCAAAGCCGCCCACAACCAGTCGCTTAAGATAGAGCTCAGGGGCTATACGTAAAAACATTTCAATGTCCATCGCATTATGATGGGTGACAAAGGGTTTTGCCGAAGCACCACCCGGAATCACTTGGAGCATTGGTGTTTCCACTTCCATAAAGTCACGTTCAGTTAAAAACTTGCGGATCCCATCAACAACTTTACTGCGAATAAAAAAGTTTTTACGCGTTTGTTCGTTGGTAATTAAATCGACGTAACGTTGGCGATACTTAAGCTCTTGGTCTTTTAAACCTGCGTGCTTATCGGGCAACGGACGCAGTGACTTGGTGAGCAGCTGATAGTGGTCCATTGCCACATACAAATCACCTTTACCCGATCGACTAAGCAAACCTTTAACACCGATAATGTCACCAATATCAAGCTCTCCATATTGAGCTTTTATTGCCTTCTGCACATCTTTTCCCGAATAAGCTTGAATCTGACCTTTCATGTCTTGCAAAACATAAAATGGACCACGCTTAGCCATCACTCTTCCGGCAACGCTGACTTCGATTTTACGCTCATTTAAAGCTTCTTTATCTAGCCCCTCATAGGCTTGCTGCAAATCAGCTGAATAGTGCTCACGCTGAAAGTTGTTCGGGTGTCCATTAGCTTTGCAATTATCACGGATGCTTTCAAGCTTACTCCGGCGCTCGGCAATTAATTTATTTTCATCAGTCACTTGTGTATCAGACATAAAAATTCTAGCCTCAAAAAGTTATAAACCAGCCTTTAAGCTAGCCTCAATAAATGGGTCAAGCTCGCCATCCAATACGGCCTGAGTATTGCGATTTTCAACTCCGGTGCGCAAATCTTTAATCCGGGCATCATCGAGTACATAAGAACGAATCTGCGAGCCCCATCCGATATCGGATTTATTGTCTTCCATGGCTTGCTTTTCTTCGTTCTGTTTCATCATTTCCAACTCATGAAGTTTTGCTTTGAGCAACTTCATGGCTTGGTCTTTGTTCTTATGCTGCGATCGATCATTTTGACATTGAACGACCGTATTTGTTGGTAAATGAGTAATCCGCACTGCTGAATCAGTTTTATTCACGTGCTGACCACCCGCACCACTGGCGCGATAAGTGTCGATACGTAGATCGGCCGGATTAATTTCAATTTCAATGTCATCATTGACTTCAGGGTATACAAACGCGGATGCAAACGAAGTGTGACGTCGATTGCCTGAGTCGAACGGCGACTTTCTGACTAACCGGTGTACTCCTGTTTCAGTTCTTAGCCAACCAAAAGCATACTCACCACTAAACTTGATCGTTCCGCTTTTGATTCCAGCCACATCTCCAGCCGATACCTCAATGAGCTCAGGGTTAAAGCCTTTTGCTTCGCCCCAGCGCAGATACATCCGCAGCAACATGTTGGCCCAATCTTGCGCTTCCGTACCACCGCTACCCGCTTGAATGTCCAAATAGCAATCGCTGTCGTCGTTGGCACCGGCAAACATTCTGCGGAACTCAAGCTTAGCCAATTGCTCTTCCAGTTCAGCAAGTTCAGCGATAACTTCTTCTACGCTGTCATTATCCTGCTCTTCAAGAGCTAATTCTAATAACTCTCGGCTATCGTCCAAACCCTGTTTAAGGTTATTGAAGGTAACGACCACTAATTCTAATGCTGCGCGCTCCTTACCCAACGCCTGGGCTTTATCTGGCTCATTCCAGACTTCAGGGTCCTCTAGCTCGCGTTCAACTTCAACTAGGCGCTCTTGCTTAGTTTCGAAGTCAAAGATACCCCCGAAGCTCGCCATTTCGAGCACTGAGTTCCTTAATCTTCTCTTTTATCGCGTTAACTTCGAGCATAAAATGTTCAACCTGTGAATTTGTAGCTGGTTTAAAAGGCGCTATTGTACAAAAATGGCTAACATTAAGACAGTAGCTAACGTTGAAAAGGAGCCTTTTATCATGAATTTACGCTTTATTGTGGCGTCAATACTGAGCCTCTGGTTTATCAGCGGATGCACCTACTACCAAGCCTCGGATGTCGACCGGCAAATTGACCAACTGCAAGGTCTCAGCCCAGATGCAATGATTGCCCTCTTAGGGGTACCCAACAAGCAAATTAAAACAGAACAACAACAACACCTAGAGTGGCTGTTCAGTGAACGCTCACAGTCGAGCAGTCGCGTGAGCGTTGGCGGCGGTGGCGGTGGTGGCCACTGGTTTAGTGCTATCGGGATCTCGATCCCGCTTAATAGTGAGCCAGAAACTTGCTTGATTCGGGCCAGTTTTGCGCACCAGCAACCCTTGTCCAATGTGACCTGGGAAGGCGATGCGAACTATTGTGGCGCGCGTCTAAAGCAGCTGTTACAGAGTTAAAACGTTAATAACCTCCCCAACTCCGTTACGGTCTGTGTCGAATATGGCTTTTTGCAATACCTGATTACACCTATTGAATGTGTTCGGAGAAAGTTTGTCGCATACTAAACTCACCCGTTAAAGGGTTTCAGTCGGCAAAACTTAAAGGAGCACTGTGATGAAAAAGACATTAATGATTTCTGCAGCATTGTTAGCGAGTTCAGTTGTATTCGCTGAGTCTGAAATGACTTACTCAGTTGATGAGTACTGTGCCATTGCAGATAGTGAAAAGAGTTCGGTTTACCATAAACGATTATTGAAAGTTTACGGCGAACGTCTTGGCGAAGCACCCAACCGATCCACCTGCAAACAACTTAAAATGTTGCAGCAAATTGCAGTGAATGCAGACGACCGAGCTTGGGATTACAAATTCAACAAGCCTTATGCAGGCTCCATTATTCGTCTTTCTGATGAGCAAGTAGAAAAGCTACGCAAAGCACGAATTAAAGAGAGTGAGTTCAAACAACTACTGGGCAGTCTGTATTAAACTCGTCACAGTGAGTCGAGCGATTCAGTTTTCGCTAGCGCAAAGCATTAACTGGATTGCTCGACTATTTTTCGCAACTGTTCTACGATCAATTGAAAACTTACCTCGCCCCTAAACTCATTGCTTGCTACTTTATAAACCAGTTCAACTTGCGACAAGTCATCGCGCAATAGATCTTCCGGCGGAAAAAAATAAATCGCATCATAGGCCGCTTGCTTAGCCGCTAAGCTGACTTTCAACTTTAAATGTTTCTCACCCACCACACGTTGCTCAACTACACTAAAAACACCGTCAAAAGTAGGCTCGGGAAAACTCTGTCCCCACGGTCCGGCTTGCTCGATCAACTGACTGGTCGCTAAATTTAATTGCTCACTGCTGAGCGAGCCGTCACTCACTAACTCATCTTTAATCGCTTGTCCTGCCAACCAACGCTCGGTTTCCGCAACAAACAATTGCTGAAACTGCTCGAGATCGGCGAGTCGAATAGATAACCCTGCAGCCATTGCATGCCCACCAAACTTAAGCATAATGCCCGGCTGGCGGCGCTCGACATTCGCTAATACATCGCGCATATGGACACCTTCAATACTGCGCCCAGAACCTTTCACGGTATGCTCGTCTTCTCGCGCAAATGCAATAACGGGTCGATTGACTTTTTCTTTAATTCTTGACGCCACTAAACCCACAATGCCTTGATGCCAGTCAACTTGGTAGATGCAAAACGCCGCTGGTTTGTCAGCCAAAGCGGTAAATGACAATGTACCCAACGCGCGTTCAGCTTCGGCAACCATTTCTTGTTCACGCTCGCGCCGATAGCGATTGAGATCGTCAAGTTCGGCGGCCAGCCGCAGGGCTTGTTGCGGCTCCTCAGCCAGTAAAGTTTCAATACCTATCGACATATCATCCAAACGTCCAGCGGCATTCAACCGTGGACCCACGGCAAATCCTAAATCACTCGCCTGAGCACTGGCACAATCGCGGCGGGCAAGTTGCAACAAAGCTAATATTCCGGGCCGGCATCTACCGGCACGAATTCGGCGCAAGCCATTCGCGACCAAAACACGATTATTAAAATCCAGTGGGACTACGTCCGCCACGGTGCCAAGCGCAACTAAATCAAGCCAGTCCGCTAGATTTGGCTCACTTTGGTTTGTAAAGGCGCCTTGTCGACGCAATTCAGCGCGCAGTGCCACTAAAGTGTAAAAAGCAACGCCAACACCGGCGATTGCTTTACTGGGAAAATTATCATTGGGTTGATTGGGATTAATTATATAATCCGCTGCAGGTAAAGTTTCCGGGGCCAAGTGATGATCAGTAATAATCACTTTAATACCTAATTCTCGCGCGCGTGCAACCCCATCCAAACTGCTGATACCATTGTCGACAGTAATGATCCAATCGGGAGCCTGTGCGGCTATGTGGTCAACAATCCCCACCGAAAGTCCGTAACCAAATTCAAATCGATTCGGTACCACGTAATCGACGTTTTGCCAGCCCATTGTTTTAAGTCCTAACATCAATAGTGCGGTGCTGGTTGCACCATCAGCATCAAAATCGCCGACAATAATGACTTTGGGTTGCTGTGCTCGAGCCGCCACAAAGGCAGCCGCGGCCGCTTCAATCTGAGAGAGCAGCCGATAATCGATCAAATTTGCCAAGGAGTAATCGGTTTCAGAAAGATCTTCTACACCGCGCTGTGCCAACAACTTTTGCAGTAACGGCGGAAGCGTTTGTAATGACGTTGGGATTTGTTCACACGTTCGACGAACGATGGATTTAATTAACACGAAAGATACCTTTTCTTACTAACCATTGATTCATTACTTTGGCCGGCCAGTACGAATCCTCACTGCACAGCGCTAGTGCATTGTCAGCGCCACTGATAAGGCTCTCGATTTCAATGGGAAGTTGTTCAAACCACTCAAGCAATAGCTCGCGATCGGCTTGCAGCCAATACCCAATACCTCGGTAAAAAAAGTTGGCCGTCTCTAAGTGCCACGCCGAAACCGGTTCCAACCAGACCCCAAAATCAATATCTAGCTCATTTTTAAGCATCATTTGGGCTTCATTGATAATCTGGAAAAACGCAATATTTTCGCGTTGCAAATTTGCTACTGAGAATAAATTCTGGCCAATCAGATCAACAATATTGGGCCAGTGTTCGCTCGGA
This sequence comes from Gammaproteobacteria bacterium, assembly GCA_013373545.1. Lineage (GTDB taxonomy): Bacteria > Pseudomonadota > Gammaproteobacteria > Enterobacterales > Kangiellaceae > Pleionea. Next base: position 71,188 of record JABXHQ010000126.1, on the reverse strand, counting down.
CCTTGTGCACTAACTAAAAACAGGCCTTGAGCATTCTCGATCACCTCTCCATAAGTTTTGAGTGCGTTGTTTAACACCGCAGAAATTGCTGGTTGCCATGAAGATTTGGCCAATACTCGATCAACTCGAATACCACTGTGCTCAATTGCACACTCATATAAATGCAGAGTTAATACCTGATGTTGCGCTGGAATTTGCCAGTTAGCATCCATCAAAGCTTGCTGCGGAAGTGATTGTTGTGTGAACGATTGCTTCGACAGCGCTTGCGCTGCATCAGAATGCTGAGCCGATTTAAACAAGCGCCGGCGAATCTTATGCCAGCGGCCACGGCCACAGTCAGATGCTAAACTTTGCTGCAAGCGATCGAGGTATGGAATATAAATATGTTCTGGAAAATGCTTGCTATTCTTCATTGAGCTCGTTGTAATTGATGATAAAGTTTAGCCAAAATAGGGTTCCAGAAATGAAAATAGAACTCGAAAAAAGCAGTCACAGCTTGGTTGTTGAGCGTTATGCTGATAACGTTATTATCATTAATGGACAAACGCATAGCTTACCTGTGGTGATAAGTCTCGAGCAACTGCTTTCGATACCAGTACCGCCGAGTGTTGCTGAGTTGTCGATTAACTCATTACAAGCAATCATGCAAATGGCGCCTGAAGTGATCTTAATTGGTAGCGGCCAGAGCGCAGTTTTTTTGCCGGTGACATTAATTGACGAAATCAATCGTCAAGGAATTGGCATTGAGTGCATGACCTCTCCGGCTGCCTGTCGTACTTTCAGTATTCTTTCCAGTGAATCGCGCAGCGTAGTGGCGATAATTTATTAGTTTCTGCCGATAATGCCAAACAGAATAAAAGAAGCAGGACTCAGACCGAGCCCTGCGGATTGAAAACTAACGGTTTTCAGATACTTGAGTGTTCGCTTTACTATTTAAGTAGGTAATTAATCGCTCTGGCTCCATAAAACCACTGATCAACTCACCATTAGCTAAAATAATTGCCGGCGTACCATTAAGCCCCATTTGTCGAGTTAATGAATATTGATCGGCAACCGGGTTATCACAAGTCGTCGCGCTAAACTTATTATGAAGCTTGGCGTTGTCCATCGCCAACTGCCGATCTTTGGCACACCAAACCGACACTAACTTGTTGTAAGCGGCCGAGCCAATTCCGTCACGCGGAAAGGCTAGATAGCGAACGGTAATTCCTCGATCCAAATAGCCTTGCATGTTTTCATGCAATTTGCGGCAATAAACGCAGTTAACATCGGTAAAAACGGTTAACACGTATTGTTCTTTCGGAGCTTTGAAGATCACCATATTTTCTTCCGCGACCTGACTAATCAGCTCCGCACGTTGGGGCGCTTTTTCCATATCGATTTCGCGCAGGGTGGCTTCAGTCAAACTAACCAATTGTCCTTGCGAAACTTCCAATAAAGGTCCGGGAAAAAGGAACCGACCGTCGTCGGAGATATAAATCACTTGGCGTGCAGCAACCACTTCGTAAATGCCTGGTAAACGGCTGGGGCTAATTCGGTCAATCGGAACATTACCCACCTGTTGCGCAATCACTCGGCGCAAACGCGCTTCTGTTGCTGCCGCATCTTCACTGGGTGCCGGTTGAGCACTGTTCAAAGCCGCCGCTTCTTCGCTAGTATCGCTGGCTTTTTCAACCGCTACGCTTGGATTCGTCGGCTCAGCTGCACCGGTTTCCGGAGCGGGTTGTGCGACGGAAGGACTCGCACCAGCCGCACTGGTAACCTTTACCGCTGGCTGCTGCGTTTCGACTTGAGCGGCTTTGGCTTGTTGCGGCTTGGAAACCGCCGTATCCGATTCGGAACAGGCCGATAGAGCCATTGCGGATGCGCTTAACAGGAGCCATTTAATAGAATTCGATTGCAACATTTGAATACTCTTTATGATCGATTAACCAGGCAATTACGCCTTACTTTCTCAGCATTATACTCACCTAGCGCCGGAGAGGAACCCAGCATAGTACCAATTTGTGACTAACTAGCGACATTTCACAGATAAACGGATAATGGCAATACTTTGTAACAGTTCTTATTACCCACGCGGGTGATGTGATTGATGAAGTTGCTTCAAACGCTCTTTGGCAACATAGGTATAAATCTGGGTCGTTGAGAGATCTGAATGCCCTAACAGCATCTGCAGCGTCCGTAAATCGGCGCCATGATTAAGTAAATGCGTGGCAAATGCATGCCGCAAAGTATGCGGCGACAGGTGTTTCGTTATCCCAGCTTGTTTAGCGTAGTGCTTAATGCGATACCAAAATGTTTGGCGCGTCATTTGTTGACCACGCCCACTTAAAAATACCGTGTTCACCGATTGCTGTTTTAATAACTCTGGCCGTGCCTTCGCTAAATACGCTTCTACGGCAAGTAATGCTTGCTCCCCCACCGGCACTAACCGCTCTTTACTGCCTTTCCCCAGCACTCGCAAGACACCTTGCCGTAAGCTTATTTGGCTGAGCTCTAAACTAATCAACTCGCTCACTCGCAAGCCGCTTGAATACATCAGCTCAATCATCGCTATGTCACGTAAACCAATCGCCAGTTCCGGGTCCGGGGCTTGTAACAGCCGTTCAGTTTCCCGCTCGGATAAAGTGTGAGGCAACGCCTTACCTAAACGCGGCGAGGTAATGGTAAGGCTAGGATCTTCGCGCATGATCCCATGGTTCACACAATAACCGTAAAAGCGACGAACAGTGGATAAGAAACGTGCGGTTGAGCGCGCCGACAGTGATTGCTGGTAGCGCCAGGCCAAATAATCTTGCAGTCGATCCACAGTAACGTCGGTTAAGCCAAGCGATTGTTTAGTTAGCCACTCGGCAAATTTACTGAGATCATTGCGATAACTGCTTAGAGTATTATCACTAAGTCCTTGCTCAACCCATAAGTAGTCAATGAACGCGGCAATTTCTGCCGGCTGCTCAGGGCTATTTTTGCTCATGCTGCAACAACCATTGTTTGCTTTGCACCAAGGGTCCGTCAACGGCACCTGAGAATCCACCTAATCCACTAGCGGCCACCACTCGATGGCAGGGAATGATGATTGGAATGGGATTGCGCCGGCAGGCGCCACCAATTGCCCGTGCATGGGATTGCAACTGATGCGCTAGGGCACCGTAAGTAACCGTTGCCGCATAATCGATATTCATTAAGGCCTTTAGTACTCGCTGTTGAAACGGCGTAACTTGCAGTTCAATAGGCAGCGAAAATACTTTGCGTTGCTGTTGAAAATACTCTTGGAGTTGCAGTGCAATCTGGCGCTGTAACGCAGTTTGGGGTTGAGCCGCCGGTTCCTTATGGGTGGCCGTAAAGCAAAAATCGATGGCCGTTACCGCCATACCATTGTCATCGATGCGCAACCGACCCACCGGCGATTCGAAGAAAAACGATTGCTGCGAAGAATCCGTTATTTGCATAAGGCGTTTACGCTACTCATTGAAATTACTTGCCTTCAGTGTAATCGACCGGCTGCAGAGGCGAAAGTACTCTAAGGCTCAGCTTTTATCCGCGCAACGCAAAAAGGCGCCAAAAAAGGCGCCTTTTTAAACACTAGAAGACTAAATATTATTTAGTATCAAGCTTCTCTTTGATACGTGCAGACTTACCTGAACGCTCACGCAAGTAGTATAACTTAGCTTTGTTTACATCACCGCGACGCTTAACTTCAATGCTATCAACCAACGGGCTGTAAGTTTGAAAAGCACGCTCAACGCCAACACCTGACGAAATTTTACGAACGGTAAACGATGAGTTTAAACCACGGTTACGCTTTGCAATTACAACACCTTCGAAGGCCTGTAAACGCTCACGGTCGCCGTCTTTTACTTTTACTTGTACAACAACAGTATCACCTGCGCCAAACACAGGGATTTCTTTGTTGATTTGCTCTTTTTCCAGTTCAGCGATGATCTTACTCATGGCCCACTCCTGATATCACATGTTAATTTTAAAAAGTTAATTCTGTTGCAATTCTTGTTTAAATTGCTGCAATAATTCCGCTTGTTCTGCGGTTAATGTTCGACCCTCTAGTAAATCAGGTCGCCGCAACCAAGTTCGCCCAAGGGCTTGTTTTAGTCGCCACCTTCGGATTCGCTCGTGATCACCACTAAGTAAAACCGTCGGTACCTCTTTACCTGCTAATTGCTCAGGTCGAGTGTAATGCGGACAATCCAGCAAACCATCTGCGAACGAATCTTCGGTTGCTGAATCCGCGTGCCCTAATACACCGGGCACAGTACGAATCATTGCATCAATCAGTGTCATCGCCGGTAACTCACCGCCGCTTAACACAAAGTCGCCGATGGAGATTTCTTCATCAACCTGCGACTCAATTAGACGCTCATCGATACCTTCATAACGACCAGCGACTAATACTAAATTCTGCTTCTGACGCAATCGCGATACATCGCTTTGCGTCAATCGCTTTCCCTGCGGCGACAAATACACCACATAGGGCTGTTGGCTATGCTGTGACAGTAACTGTTGTTTAGCAGCGCCAATGGCTTTCGCTAAGGGCTCTACTTTCATCAACATACCCGGACCGCCACCGTAGGGTCGGTCATCCACAGTTCGATGTTTGTCTGTGGTAAAGTCGCGCGGGTTTATCACCGTCACTGCAACTTGTTGTGCGCGCACTGCTCGACCACTGACACCGTACTCGGTAATGGCGGCAAACATCTCCGGAAACAAAGAGACGCAGCACACATTCAATGGTGTTGCTTTAGAAGTCGGCATCCCACTCAACAGTAATCAAACCGCCTTCTTTGTCGACCGTTAACACCGCATCTTCAGTGAAGGGTATCATGCGCTCAACACGTTTTTTACCTTGCGCTTGCTCAGCCGTTTCTCGGACCACCAAAACATCATTGGAGCCGGTTTCAATTAAATGACTGACAATTCCAAAGTCAATGTTTTCCGAGTTAATGACGCGCATCCCTTCTAGGTCACGCCAATAAAACTCGTCATTATCCAGTGTCGGTAACTGCTCACTGGTAATGCCTATTTCAACCCCAGCCAAAGCTTCTGCTTGGTCGCGGGTCGCAATCCCTTTTAGTTCTGCCGCAATCGTCTTGCCTTGCTGCCGTCCACTTTTGCGCTCAATCGATTGCCATTGGCCGTTGAGCTTTAAAAGCCAGGGACTGTAGTTGAGTATGTTCAGCCGCGGCTTCGTATAAGAAAATACTTTAACCGCACCCTTAACTCCAAAAGCCGAAGTTATTTTGCCTATTACGACAATTTCTTCGGCCATCACTTTGTCCGCTCGGGCAATTAAGCTGCTTTGCGCGCAGTTTTAATTAGCTGAGCTACGCGATCAGTCGCTTGAGCACCTTTGCTTTGCCAGTGTTCAATACGCTCTAGATCAAGGCGAAGCTTCTCTTCTTGACCACGTGCAACAGGGTTGAAGAAGCCAATACGCTCGATAAAACGACCATCGCGCTTACAACGCTTGTCGGCAACAACAACATGATAAAATGGGCGCTTTTTAGAACCGCCACGTGCTAAACGAATGGTAACCATGCGTTCAAAATCCTCTAGTGTTTAGTCCGCATCTCGCGGTTTTAGTCTTTGATTGAGGGCGAACTGTATCTTGCCCTTAATTTAAAGGACGCGCATTTTAGCGCCAAAAGTGACTTTTGGAAACCTTTTTTAATGGTTTTTATGGGTTATTTTTGAACAGTCGGCGATTTTTAGCCAAATTCGCTGAAAACCGCCGAAATGTAAGTAACCGCTAACGCATTCCGCCGCCAAATGGAGGGAAGCCGCCCCCGGGAGGCATCATTCCTTTCATCCCGCGCATCATTTTCATCATGCCGCCTTTCCCTTTCATTTTCTTCATCATTTTTTGCATTTGCTTAAACTGTTTCAGCAGGCGGTTAACATCTTGAATTTGAGTGCCTGAGCCCGCCGCAATACGGCGTTTACGCGATCCTTTAATTAAGTCTGGGTGGCTGCGCTCTTGCTTGGTCATTGAGTTGATGATCGCTTCCATTTGAATCGTCGACTTATCGTTCATAATCTGTGCTTTCGCGGCTTCCGGAATTTGTCCCATACCCGGCAACTTGTCGAGTAGCCCAGCCATGCCACCCATATTTTTCATCTGCTGCAATTGTTCACGGAAATCTTCTAGATCGAAGCCACTGCCTTTGATGACTTTCTTAGCCAGCTTCTCCGCTTTTTTCTTATCAACTTTGCGCTCAACTTCTTCAATTAACGAGAGCACATCACCCATGCCGAGAATACGCGACGCAACCCGATCGGGATGAAACGGCTCCAACGCATCAAGCTTTTCGCCGATCCCCATAAACTTAATTGGCTTACCGGTAATGTGACGAATCGATAACGCAGCACCGCCCCGTGCATCACCATCCGCTTTGGTCAAGATCACACCGGTTAGCGCTAAGGCGTCATTAAAGGCCTTTGCAGTGTTGGCCGCATCTTGCCCGGTCATACTATCGACCACAAATAGGGTTTCCACCGGATTGATGGTTTGGTGCAACTGTTTGATTTCACTCATCATGGCTTCATCGACCGCTAAACGACCGGCGGTATCCACAATGACTACATCAATAAATTTTTTCCGTGCGTGCTCAATCGCCGCAGTCGCAATGGCAACTGGCTTTTGCTCACTCGAACTTGGGAAGAACTCAGCACCGACTTGGCCGGCAACGGTTTCTAACTGTTTGATCGCCGCAGGACGATAGACGTCTGCGCTCACCACTAACACCGATTTCTTCTCACGTTCTTTCAAGTAACGCGCTAACTTACCGGTACTGGTGGTCTTACCCGCTCCTTGCAAGCCCGCCATTAAAATAATCGCTGGCGGTTGTGCCGCAAGGTCTAAGCCGTCATTGGCTTGGCCCATCGCCTTAACCAACTCATCATTAACGACTTTAATAAACGCTTGGCCAGGTGACAGGCTTGTAGCGACTTCTTGCCCTAGGCTGCGCTGTTTTACCGCGTCAATAAAGTCTTTGACTACCGGCAGCGCAACGTCTGCCTCGAGTAAGGCCATGCGAACTTCGCGCAAGGTATCTTTGATATTGTCTTCGGTGATTCGGCCTTTGCCACTGATATTTTTTAACGTCCGGCTCAGGCGATCACTTAAGTTATCAAACATTGAAAAATTCTCTTTGTTTATTGATGATTACAGATAAAGGTCGGTATTATAGACGCAAATTGATTGTACTCATACCTTTTGCTGGGTGAGATAACCAAAACTAACGAGATGACATGGAACAGACTCTAAACCCTACCGTTATTAGCGGTCTTTTCACCGTCTGCCTGTACTTCATGGCCGTCGCATCATCGTTACTCATGTTGCGAAGCAAAGCGAATAGCCCCGCGGGCTTTAATCTGCTGACTTTTAGCGCCATCGGCATCCATGGCTTTTACCTGTATCTGGCCATCGACAATAGTGGTCAGCAAAATCTAAACCTGTGGTTAATGATGGGGCTGACCAACTGGCTGGCACTCTTGGTACTTATGTTCAACTCACTAAAACGCCCAGTAACCTTAATGATCGCCATTATTGGCAGTTTTGCGGCGTTAACTACCACATTAAGCCTGCTTTTTCCTGGCGAGAAAAGCGTTGATTTAAGTGGTCAATGGTTAGCACTGATTCATATTTTTGCCGCCATGATTGCCACCGGAATGCTAATGTTGGCATCGGTTCAAGCGATTTTGGTGATTATTGCTGATCGCCAGCTGCGCTCGCATCCAACCCATATCCCTTCGTTCTTTCCTCCCTTACAGAGCTTAGAAAGCTTTTTATTTCAGCTGTTAATGCTTGGCTTTGGACTGATGAGCGTGGCGCTACTGATTGCATTTGCTTATCTCGATCCCAGCCTGTCGCCACAACCGCTGCACAAGTTAGTCTTGTCCAGTCTTGCCTGGGTAGTATTTGCAGTGTTGATTATCGGCCATCGGTTAAAAGGCTGGCGAGGACGTCAAGCGGCGCACTGGACCTTGGGTGGCTTTGCTTTATTGTCCCTCGGTTACTTTGGCAGTAAATTAGTCCTAGAGTTGATTCTCAACTCGCCTGCCTTATAATGCGCCTTTAGTTTTAGCCATTTGTTAATCGCAAGAGACTTATAATCGTTGGACGCTATTTCTACCAGTAGTTTAACCCTTACCTTATTTGGTCTGTTGCTACTCTCCGCCTTTTTCTCCAGTTCTGAAACCGGCATGATGTCGATCAATCGGTATCGGCTCAAGCACATGGTTAAGCATAACCATCGTGCCGCAAAACTGGTCAGCAAACTGCTAAAGCGACCCGACCGCTTAATTGGCGTCATTCTAATCGGCAATAATTTAGTGAATATTTTAGCGACTCTCGTGGCCGGTGAGATTGCCTTACGGCTGTGGGGCGAATATGGCGTGGCGGTACTGCCGATTCCTCTGACCATTATGTTTTTGTTGTTTGCCGAAGTGACGCCTAAAACGCTGGCCGCTTTTCATCCGGAACGTATTGCGTTTCCGGCTTCTTACATTTTAACGCCGCTGTTAAAGTTGTTATCACCGGTAGTCGTTTTAGTGAATACCTTATCGAATGGAATGTTACGTCTATTCGGCGTGCGTGTAGCCGACTCACAAGATGATCATCTTAGTTCAGAAGAGCTACGTACCGTGGTTAATGAAGCCGGGGGAATGATACCCAAGCGTCACCAAAAAATGTTGCTGAGTATTCTCGACTTAGAGCATGCAACCGTTGAAGACATTATGGTACCCAAAAATGAAATCATTGGTATTGATCTCGACGAGCAACTCGATGACATACTCAGTCAATTACGCAATACTCAACATACTCGACTGCCGGTTTACCAAGACAGCATCGATCAAGTAAAGGGCATGTTACACGCTCGCCATATTGCCAACTTGATGAGTCGTGATGTCGCTGATATCAGCAAAGAAACCATCCGCGAATATATGACACCGGTTTACTTCGTTCCCGAAGGTACACCGCTCAACACTCAACTACTCAAGTTTCAACGAAAAAAGCAACGCGTCGGTATGGTAGTTGATGAATACGGGGACATTCAAGGACTGGTGACCATTGAAGATATTTTGGAAGAAATTGTCGGTGAGTTTACCACTGACTTTGCCGCCACCACTTCAAAAGATATTCATCCGCAAGAAGACGGCAGCTTCCTTTTGGACGGCACAGTAACGATTCGAGATCTCAACCGTGCGCTACGCATTGACCTACCTACCGATGGCCCTAAAACTCTAAGTGGATTAATAGTCGAATACCTTGAAACGATTCCTCAACCGGGCACCGGATTAAAGCTTGAAGGCTATCCAATTGAAGTAATGCAAATTAAAGGTAACCTGATCAAGAGCGTCAAAATGTGGCGTGAATGGAAACCTAGCGAATCATCGATAGCTAATTAAACTATTATTGTTTGCAGAAGTCTCTTTCGAGACTTCAAGCACAGGCTCGGTAGAGTAAAGTTAAACACCACTTTTCAGCACTACCTTTTATTCTGCTTCCTTTTCAAAAAACCACTCGAAAAAGGCATACAGGTTTTTATGGTAACTTGATTTACCCTAAACACTTCGGTGTGCTTTATCGTTTTGCCACTCACCTCTAAACAGCGCTCTTTAGTGATCTCGCTAACTTTTCATCGAATCACTTAAACGCCAGCTCCATTTCCTCGATTAAACGATCAGCTTGGTTTAATATCAAGCATCGCTTGCGATACTTTTGTGCTTTCGGCAAATCATCCATTGCTAAATAGCAAAGAGCCAATAAAGCATAGAGCGCCGCTTGAACCACAGGATAAAGTAAAAAATCATTGGCTTCTTTAGCCAAAGATAATGCTCGGCTGTACTGATGTTGTCTGCGCGCGATATCCGCTTTTAACACTATGACACTAGGGTTCCAATGCAGCAGTGACAACGACTCATCGACCGCCTCTTCTGCTCGCACAAGGTTTTTCTCGGTTACTTCCCCTAAAAGGCCTGAACCCAGTGCAGCATAAAATAGAGAGCGCTCGTAGAGACTTTGAAAATTTTCTTCATCAAAGTCTTTTGCTAGCTCCTGCTGCGCAAGCGAGACCGCTTCTTGATAAAAACCAACTTCAGGTAACACGGTTGACTCAAACGCTTTAAATTGCGTCACCTCAGGATGCTGTTCACACGCCTCTTGGCAAAGCTCTAAACATTCTTGATATCGACTTTCTTCCATCAACAGAAAGATCGCCTGCTGATAGTAACCTATTTGATACTCCTCAGCGCCAAACACTTCCTGCCCAGATAAATGCAGCCAGATATTACGTCCATCGGAAGGATAAGCTTGAGGATCCGAAGAAGCCCTCGGGTTCATAGCAGCAAGAAACATCAAGGAATTAGTGATAAACAACATTAACCAAAAGCAAAAGGTTTCAGTCACATTCACATCGGCATAGCCGTAAAGGAGCGCGCCTAAACTGACTAGCGCCAGCAATAAATTCACCAGTGGCCCCGCGATAAAAATCAGAAGTATTTTGAAATGACGATAGTGTGGCTTCTTAAAACCCACAAAGGTTAAGCCTAACACCCAAAAAAAGCGAAACTCCCAAGTTGTATTAAACAGATTTATTTTGGTAATCAAAGGTCCAATACCTAACTGTACTTTTGCCACAGTGCCTTTCAGGATCAACGTCATCGCGTAGTGAGCAAACTCATGCAACACCAATGACAACGCTGAAATGAAATAAAGTAATACAATATTGCCGATAACCCAACCGGACGCCATATGAGGAAATAAATTTATTAGAGACATGCCGAGCAGCGCGAAGCCAACTAACCAAATCAAATCACTGCGGCTTTTGCACAACTCCTTTTTCTCATAACAGCCGGGGCATAAAATAGCGGTGGCCTTGGAGCTCTCATTATTCGACAGATGCGCCACCATCATCTTAAAAATTTTTGAACTATGACCACACTGTGAGCACTGTTTCATTCGATGCTTCCATTACCTTATCGATAAAGGCTCGATACCAACAGGTGTAGCCTTATAAATTATATACTTAAGTCCAGAGCCTAGATTATCATTTTCAAGGCTTAACTCTGCAATAAAGAAAACCATAATAATGGGTCTTCATCGTGACGTCGAGAACCCTTATCTATAAGCCCTAGCGTTGAACAAAAGAGGCTTTTGATAAATTAGTCCGGATTAAGAAATGAATATGCTCTAATCACTGGACACAAAAGCTCAGAGCTTTATTATAAACTCACTTTCTACTGAGTTTGCCGTCAACAACAAAACCGGCTTAATAAACAGGTAATACAATATGAAACGATTAATCTTAGTCAGCTTAACCATATTTTTAAGTCTTTCTCCATTTGCCTGCACTGACGCACTGAGTCTCGATAAAGATGAAAACGCCAAACGATTTGCAGAACTTTTTAAGCACTACTGTTTAGCTCACGCCAGTCCCGAAGAGGTCACAGCTTCTCTCGATCTAAGTAAATGGACACTCAATCAAAGTTTTCATCCAGATGTTTTGTATGAAACAATACTGAACGACCTCAATGTTTCAATCTCGCCCAATGGCAACGATAGCTGCATACTCGATGTGAAACCGCTGAGCGACTCTAAATTTTTATTCGAAGAGCAGTCACTGGTTAAAATCGTTAGCCAGGTTACCGGCTTTACCGCCGGCAATGTTGAAGTTGAGGCAGTAGACTTCAGTAGTGCAGATGGTCTAACACCAACCGCTTTTTATCAGTTCACCCAAGACCAGCAACATTTCGAGTTGAGCGTTCCACGGCAATCGTTAGACAAACTGTATATTGTGCTCGAATATCCCTATCCGAATACCCAGCAGCCCTAAGCTTACCCGCGCTACTTTGGCCACTGGTTAGCTGAGGCCAAAGTACTTATGAACTGTCTTCAGGTAATACCTTCCTGCAATAGGTGGTTGAGTTAAGCGAAAGCGCCAATGTCGAGCATATAAAAAAATTTAACCCCACCTCTGCCAGTGTGCCGTTTCTACTCTCCCTTGACGACATTTGTCTAGGGTCACGCGATGCTAGCGCCCAATTGTTAAAGCAAGCATCTACCGTGATAAACCATTTAATTACAGTGATTAAAGGTGTGACTATGTCGGCTCATAATACAGAAAGCGAACGTGAGGGGCGCAATCTATCCTCATCCAAAGCAAGTAACCACGGTGAACCCTACCCGGTTTTAACCTACGAGCTTCAACCGCATTATCAAAAATGCAAGACGATCGAGTTCTGTGCCGATGTTTGGTACAAGTTTCCCGGCGGCGAAGGCGAGTACTCTGCGCAACAATTCATGCTGCCACAAGGCATCCTACAAGGCGATTTAAATACGCTTCTCGCCCGTCAATCTCGACTATTAGTGGCGATTAAACACATGGCTCACGGCTTTGGTAGCTTAGCCAAAGCCGCTGAATTAGACCCAAGGTTACGACAAGGAATCGAGCAGCTGATTCAAGATAGAGAGTTTCGACAGCAATTTCGACAGCTAGTTGACGAACAAGATGATGGTTGGGATGCAGCCACCGATCTTGCTCGTTTGGCCGATAAATATTTTCCGCTGAATGAAGAAGACTAAGGAGTTAATGATGAACCCGATCACCCCAGAAGAACTTTACCAAAAGTTAATGAAACTCGACTCAGACCTACCCAACCTTGCCCTGTCGCTGACTGGAGTGTGCGACAACTGCGACTGTGGTTTGAAGGAGTCAATGGAAGACAAAACCATTGATGGTTGCTTGTCGCGTATATATCAAGCAAAACAAGCGGATTGCGAAGCCACTTTAGTGACTTCCTTTAACTATTTAAATAACCACCCCGCTGTAGTCATGGCCGTTAACGCGCCGAGCAGCAAAGTGCCGTATCAACCCAAAGCGGATACCCATGAAAAAGAAGAGGCCACTGTCTATGTATGTGCTAAAGAGCATAAGTAGCCGTGGCGTGTGCCACTGGCTGCTCAGCATATCCTAAATACAAGCGGACCTCTCCCAAAGCCATGGATCTTTCGAGTTTGAGTAATTGACAATGCGCAAAGCGATCACAATCGGCCGGTGGCTTGCGCAAAAATTAATCTTAAAATTGGTAGTCACCGCCAGCAGCAACATTCCCTGCTCAGCAAGAGTAGCGGTATAAAAGGCAGCATCCGCGAGTGCCATCATCACAGGATCTGACACGGTGCTATCCAGTCTTAAGTGTGGTTGAACAATATTTTTTCTTAGCCGTGCCGATTTCTCGCCCATCGCTTCAACAGTCAATTGGCTGCCGGGTAATTCTTATGCGAAAAACTGATTCAACTCTCCAATGGGCACTTTCGCCACAATGGCTCTTCTCAACTTTTTACCAACGATTGAAACATGCAAGTTACTAGAGTCCAAACTTGTAGAGAGCAGCGTGCGCGGCTCCCAGCAATGGAACTATCACTAGACAACCGATTAGTGCCTTTTGTTAACCTTGCGTTGCAACACCTAAAGTTTTGCACCCATGATTATTCCGTGTAACTATTACGGTCATATTCGCTAGTGTCGCGAAATTGTCATAATAGGCAGACTAAAATTACACAATAACAAAAGCTAAGGATGTTGTATGGGAAAGCTAACGCGCCGAGATTTTATTCGTGGTACTTCAATGGGACTGGGCACTACGATTGTCGCCAGTGGGCTAACCGGGTGTGTGATTGAAGATGATACTGATCGTCATGTAGAGCTTGAGTTTGCTCACGGTGTCGCCAGCGGTGATCCAACCGCCCGCAGCGTTATTATTTGGACCCGAGTAACCGTTGTTGATGACTCAGAAGTTACCGTCGGCTGGGAAGTTTATAACGATGAGACCGATCAATTTGTGATTAGTGGCTTCACTCAGGTCAACGGCAGCACCGATCACACCCTTAAGCTTGATTTAGTCGGGTTAACACCTGGAACTCGTTATCGCTACAGCTTCGTTGCCAACGGTAAGCGTTCACCTTGGGGTTATACGAAAACATTACCGACTGGCCATGTAGAATCCGCACGCTTTGCGGTTGTCTCCTGCTCTAACTTCCCCGCCGGCTTATTCCATATTTATGGCGAAATTGCAGCGCGAACAAATATCGATGCCGTACTGCATTTAGGCGATTATATTTACGAGTATGGTGCAGGCGGTTATGCCACTGAGCGCGCCGCAGAAATTGGCCGAGACTTTAACTCCGATAACAACACCGAATTACTCACTGTTGCTGACTATCGCAAACGTTACGCGCAATACCGCAGCGATCAACAATTACAAGATTGTCATCGACAGCATCCGTTTATTGCGGTTTGGGACGATCACGAAGTGGCCAATGACGCTTACAAAGATGGCGCAGAAAATCACAATGACGGCGAAGGTGATTTCGCAACCAGAAAAGTCGAAGCGTTAATGGCCTACTTTGAGTGGATGCCGGTTCGAGACAACTTTGCCAATGGTGACTTAGGTATCTATCGTACCTTTAGCTATGGCGACTTACTTGATCTACACATGCTTGATACCCGAATTATCGGTCGCGACGAGCCAATCGCCATCACTGATTTTGTCGACGGCACCGGTAACATTGACGCGGTTGCCTTTGAAAATGCTTTAGCCGATACCAGTCGTACGCTGTTGGGTGGCCAACAACTTTCTTGGTTACAGTCGAAAATTGCGACCAGTACCGCGCGTTGGCAAGTGCTTGGACAACAAGTACTAATGGGTCGCATGTTTTTGCCCGCTGCTATTGCGACACAGGCGCTATCGATTGATCAATTTATTTTAATTGCTACTGTTGCCCAAATCGCCGCCATTTATGAACGTTATCAAAATAACGATCCAACCTTAACGCCGGAAGAGTTGGCGTTGTTAACGCCTGAAAACTTACAGTTACTACAGCAGAATCAAGCTTTGTTGACGCCAGAAAATATTGCGCTAATTCAATTACCCAGCATTCCCTATAACTTAGATGCTTGGGACGGCTACGCGTATGAGCGCGAAGTTGTGTTGGGAACCGCTGCGGCCTTCGACAAAAACCTTGTTGTGCTAGCGGGCGACACGCACAATGCTTGGGCGAATGACTTGAAAACATTTACCGGAGCACAGGTTGGCGTCGAGTTTGCCACCGCCTCGGTCAGCTCACCCGGCCTAGAAGTCTATTTGCAAATTCCCGATCGCGAAACAGCCATTCAATACGAAGCGGGTATCACCGATTTAGTCGACGATCTAGGATTTTGTAATGTTTATGATCGCGGTTACTTATTGGTTCAATTTAGTCATGATGAAGCCATTGCCAATTGGCGTTTCGTGGATGATATCTTTAGTGAAACTTACCAGGTAATGAGTGACCGCAGTAAAACGATGCGCGTACTCCCAGGAAGTGGTAACCGAAGCCTCATTAATCAGTAAAAAAAAGGGAGCTCTTAGCTCCCTTTTTGTTAACCCGAACGATTACTCACGACTGCAGTAAAATTGGCGCTCCGGTTTTCGGTAGCTCGGCACTCTCAACTTGTCCCTCTAACATTTCACCATCAACCCGCGTCAGCTGCGTCATGAGTACTTGGTTAGATAAATCATACTGCGCAGGAACATCTACATAGACTCGATGATAATTCGGAGTATGTCCGATAAAGCGAACCAGCCCGTTATCCAGAACCTGTGGGCTGCCTTCCCATAAAACAGCCACCTGCTGATTCAACTGCGCTTGCATGGCTTGTTGCTTTAATTGCGCCGCAAGCTGATGTAAACGTTGGCTACGCTGCTTTTTCGTCGCGTTGTCGAGTTGACCAGGTAACCGAGCGGCTTTGGTGCCGGAACGTGGCGAGTAAGTAAAAATATGAATATGACCAAACCCAACAGATTCAATATAAGCCAAAGTTTCGGCAAACTCCTGCTCAGTTTCGCCAGGAAATCCGACGATGATATCGGTTGTAACATTAAATCCCGGCACTTGGGTGCGCGCCGTATTAACTAACTGCGCAAACTCTTGCGTTTTACAACGCCTCGCCATTCGACGCAACACACTGTCCGCACCACTTTGCAACGGTAAGTGCATGTGCGGTAAAACGCGTGGATTAGCAAATAGTTCGAAAAAACCTTCCGGAAGATCCCAAGGCTCAACCGACGCGAAACGAATTCGTGCGATTTCGGTTTTCGCTAATATCGCTTTGACCAACGAGTAGAGATCACTGTCAATATCACTGCCGTAACCGCCCACATGCACGCCAGCAATCACAATTTCCTGTACTCCTTCAGCGACGTGTTGATTGATCTCATCAATGATGGACTGTTCGGTCCGACTTTTTTCTTCGCCCCGCGCAACTGTCACGATACAAAAAGTACAGCGATAACGACAACCATCTTGAACCTTGATAAATGCGCGCTCTTTGTTCCGCGCGAAAATGGCAGGGGCACCGGGTTCAGTTGCCATTGCAGGCATTGAAGGGATATCCAGCACCGCCTGAGTTTGCGCCACCAACTGATCTTTTTGCTCATTCGGGACAACTAAATCGACACCTAAAATTTCATTGGCTTGCTGTTCTTCTAACGAAGCATAGCATCCCGTCACTACCATCTTTGCAGCAGGATTCTTACGGTGAAACTTTCGAATAACCTGCCGTGATTTACGCGCAGCTTCGCCGGTTACCGCACAGGTATTGACGACCATTACACTGGCATCATCAGCACGCTGAGTTACTTGGTAGCCAATGGCTTGGTACTCTTGCGCCCAACGCTGCAATTCCGCTTCATTCAATCGGCAACCCAAAGCGGTCAGAAATACTTTACTCATGTTTGGTCTCTAGTTAATTCGCTTCAGTTGCAGAGGTCAGTGCGTGTCCGGTCCAGCTTTGGTAGTGTTGCTGTTGCTGCGAACTCGGCTGCTCGACGGCGATCACTTGCAATTCTTTTTGAGCATTGCTAGTGACCTTTAAAGTAACCTCTTGTAACTCATCCCGGCGGAAAAATTGCACAGTAATGGATTCTCCGGCCGTCAGCGCTTCGGTACGCTGCTTAATATTTTTCTTGGTGACTCGAAGTTTATCGAAAGCAACTATACGATCTTCAGTGGTCAACCCCGCCTGCCATGCGGTTGATCCTCGGCGTACTCGCGAAACAACTAAACCACTTTTCTCATCATCAAAGGTTAAGCCTAAATCAATTACCGGCTGTGGCTTTTTGGTGGTCACTTGCAAACCATAAAAAGATAGCATGTCGTTGATTGGTAATGGTTTTACTCCCCACACATAATCACGCCAAAAATCGCTAAAATCTTGTCCTGTCACTTCGTTAACAATCGCAGTTAAATCAGCGTCGGTGAAGCCTTTATCGACAGCATTAAAACGTTCAAACAAAAGTCGATGAACATCTTCATAAGAACGCTCATTATCGGTTGCTTCACGAATTTTGTAATCGAGCAACCAACTCACCATTGAACCTTTTGCATAAATGTTAACGCCGTGATTGATGGTAAAATCATTGGTTGATTCAATCCAACTATAGAAACTTGCTTCCGCAACCGATTGAACTTCTGTGCCAGGTCGATTTAATAGTCGCTCAATCGACTTAGCTAAATCTTTGTGAAATTCTGCTTGCGTTGAAATGCCCGCACGGCGCACTAATAAAGTGTCAAAGTAGCTCGTTGAGCCTTCGGCAACCCAAAGCAATGGCGTGTAACTTTCCGCTTGATAGCGATACGGAACCAAAGCAGCTGGACGGTAAGCTTTAACATTCCACGTGTGTACTAACTCGTGCGCTGCGGTGGTTAAAAACTCAATATAATCTTCACGCGCGCCAAACTTATCACGCTGGCGTTGAATAACTGTTGAGTTAATATGCTCGGTTGCGCCACGCGGTCCAGAAGTTGCGTGAATCATGTAAACATAGCGCGAATAAGGAAAACGACGCCAAATTTTTTCAACTTCTCGATCGAGTTTGGCTAAATCAGTTTTGATCGCTTGCTCATCATAATTACCACGTCCCCAGAACAATAGTTCATAATCGCGCTCAGCTACGGAAAACTCATGAAAACTATGAATACCCGTTTCAATGGGTGAGTCGACTAAAATATCGTAATTAGCTGCAATAAAAGTATGTTTACGCGGAGAGTTCATGCCCGAGCGAGAACGCCATTTGCGCGGAACGTCAAGCTTCACTCGAACGGGCAAGTCACGTAAAGACGGGCTGTAAACAAAAGTAGCAGTCGCATCTAGATAGGCATGGGTATCATCAATATGACGCGTCCGATTACCAATTTCATTGGCATAAATTAAATAGCTAACCGTTACCGGTTTGCCATTCGACTGCACTATCCAAGTAGCTTTATCTTGACGTTGCCAACTGAGTTCTACGCCTTTAGCATCCTTAGCAGAAAAGGAGCGCATGCCATTACTTAAATCGAGAACTTCGTAACGTCCGGTACGCCACACTGGCAAGCTAACGGTCAAAGATTGCTCACTATGGGCCGGGAACGCCACTTCGATGCGCGCTAAATGATGCTGCGGTTGCTCAATTTCAACTCGATAAACTACTTCTTGGCTCGCATCGAGAGCGAGGACAAAACATAAACTTAACATTAGTAATGAAAATTTTGACATGAAGTCTCCAACTACTTAATCGAAAAAGTTTCTTGTTGATTCGACGATGAATGATGTATCTGATTTTTTAAGGCGATCCAGCGCGACATAAATTCGGTGCTGCGCAGCGTGTGATGACGCAGCAGTGCATTGAAAAATAAACCGCTACGATGCTCTGCCAATGACTCGTAGACATCACTTACCTTGTTCAATAAACGCTCAGTCAACAACCTTTGATCGAATACTTGGCGCATGATGGGGGCGATGTTCGCTTGCGCTTGCGCCCAACGCTTAGCATCGCAATATAAGGTCACCGCTTGGTGTACCAAGTCATCGTTTGTGTCCGCAACCGCTCCCGGCCAAGGTAGCCCGTCATGCATAGCTTCGGAACCGATAGCAGTTGTCACACTTGGGGTTCCCATTTGCATCGCATCAATCAACTTACCTTTAATCCCGGCGCCAAAACGTAATGGGGCCAACAGAACACGAGCGTTTTTGATTACCGCAAAAACATCCTGCGCACGATCTTTTATCAGGAAACCCTCAGCCTGATTATGCAGTGCGGTCGCTTTTGGTGGCGTATAGGCGCCATAAATATGCAGTTCAGCATCCGGCACCTGCGCTCTTATATGCGGCCACAGTTGCTTAAGATAAAGCACCGAATCCCAATTTGGCGCATGGCGAAAATTACCCACAGCTACAAAATGCTCGCGCTCTTCATATGACTTAAAATTGTCCTCAGAAAAAGGCACAAGAAACGGCAAAGTTAGTAATTGCTGTGCAGGAATATTAAAACGACGCTGTAGCAGTTCACTTTCTACCGAGGAAATAATTAACGAAAAATCGCTGCGCAAAATCGCCGCGATTTCACGCAGGGCTAACTCAGAGTGCAGATCGGTAGTTTGCAGTTCACGCTGTTCTTTGTACGCACGATGACGCGCATCACGTAAAAACTGCAAGTCTTCAGTATCGAGAATTCGCAGTGCGTTCGGACACGCTTGCTCCACGCGCCAACCAAATTGCTCTTCCATCATAAAGCGATCAAATACTACAATGTCTGGGTTAAGCGCATGGCAAAAAGCATTAAAAGCGTCATCATTTAAGCGGATATCATGAGTGCTGACATCGCGGCTCGCTAAGTCGAAAGTGTAATCCGTTTTGCTCGCAGGACTCGCAAAATGAACCTGACACCCAGCCGCCAAGAAGCACTCGATTAACGAACAGATATGACGACCGGCAGCTGAAGACTCAGGCTCCGGCCAAACATAGCCAATAAAAAGGACTGTTTTATTTTGCAGCTTAGGGTGATTCACGAACGACTAACTCAACTTATGCCTGAAGCTTCCAGTTGAGCGTTTCGCCTGCATAAAAGGGTACTAACTCATCACCACTTGGTAAATTAATTTTACTAGGTACTTGCCAGCTTTCGCGTACCAAAGTAATGGTATTGGTGTTTCTTGGTAAACCATAGAAGTCCGCGCCGTAATGACTGGCGAACCCTTCTAAGTTATCTAAGCAACCTAAGCGCTCGAACACCTCAGCGTATAATTCAATGGCACTCCATGCGCTGTAGCATCCAGCACAGCCACAAGCAGACTCTTTCATATGCCTCGCGTGCGGCGCTGAATCAGTCCCTAAAAAGAAGCGTTTGGAACCGGAGGCGACAGCTTTTTGCAGAGCTTGTTGGTGCAGATTACGCTTGAGTACTGGCAAACAAAAATTATGCGGTCGTACTCCACCAACGAGTAAATCATTACGGTTCATCAGCAGATGCTGCGGCGTAATCGTCGCCGCGACTTTATCGGTAGCGGTAACCACAAAGTCAACCGCATCTTTAGTGGTAATGTGCTCGAACACCACTTTGAGTTCAGGCATCGCACGGACAATCGCTTGCAAGTGACGATCAATGAATTCTTTTTCACGATCAAAAATATCAATCTCCGCGTCGGTTACTTCGCCATGAATCAATAGCAACATATTTTGGCGTGTCATCTCCTCAAACACTGGAAACAATGATTCGACTTGTCTAACCGCAGCATCCGAGTTGGTGGTTGCGCCACGCGGATAAAGCTTGGCCGCAACAACCCCAGCTGCTTTTGCCGCTTGAATATCCGCCACCGTAGTTTCGCCCGTTAAATAAAGCGTCATTAAGGGTTCAAAAGCCTTATCTTCCGGCACCGCTTGCATAATACGCGCTCGATATTCGGTAGCCGCCGCTGCCGTGGTCACCGGAGGCACCAGATTGGGCATAACGATCGCACGTGCAAAACACCGCGCCGTTGCCGGTACAGTTTCTGCCAAGAGGTCACCATCGCGAAAATGTAAGTGCCAATCGTCTGGTTGAGTTAGGGTTAAAGTAGTAGCTGTATCCGACATGCAGACTCCGCATTTGTCTATTCGTTTACTTGGCGAAGATTATACCATTAATCGGAGATAAAATTCCCGTGCTACCATCGCGCGGTACCGAGCCGCCTAGCAATTGACAAGTGACTAGGCGGCTCGGCGCAGTAGCGCCACAGGCCCCGCTCGGCGTCCTTAAGTAACGGGTACTCAATTATTACCTTAAATTCATACAGTTAGCGTAGTAACTGGTAGTCGCAGGCCAGTCCGAGAAAACGCCTATCACGCCGACTTTACGGGCTAACGCATGCAACACCTGAAAGGTATCACCATCGTTGTTAACCGCTGGACTGATCGATTGGTGATACCAAGCGCCGCCATTGGCCAAAGGTCCATCACGTTCCAGTGTCCAAGTAATAATTTCTAAGCCCGCTTGTTTTGCTAGTTGCGCGTATTGTGAAGGCACCAATTGCTGTTGTTCATCCAGTGTTAATAATGCCCACATCGGCGGAGCAATAATATTCACGCCCCTAGCTTTCAGAGCCATCATATCCGCAAGCGTGGGCGAAAACTCAGGATCATTGTATACGCGATCATCAAGGTAAACCGCCTGCCGTGCAAATCGAGGTTCATGATTGATCCAGTACTCAACATCCGACAAGCTAAACGATTGTGGGAGAACTGAGCTCGGTCGCACACCCTGGGCTTTATACTCATCAATCATCTGCTGAGCGTAGTCTTGCTGCGTATATTCCCCTTGAAATGGCATGGCTACACTTGGAGCCTTAAGCTCAGGCGTCATTTTAACGCCAAGGCGTTTAAACAAATCAATACTTTCCGAGTGTGACAGCAAAGTTCCACATTGCGAATATAAATCAGTACGCCAATCAGCGGTTCCGTTTAAATACTCAGCGACGGTCGTTGCGTTAGGATTGCTCGCATCCATTTTGCCGCATAACGATTTAAACTCAGATAAGGTAATATCGCTGGTACAACAACGCGCTGTCGCTGGTGTTGCCATTGCTGGATTAGCTGCAACAAATGGCTCGGAGCATTTAGCCGCTAATTCTGGAATTGCGAGTATGTTGGTGGTGGTATGCAAGTCACATTGCGAGTGGCGACATACTAATTGCCGATCGGCGGTAAAGGTGACGTCACATTCAACCACCCCCGCGCCCATTTTAGCCGCGGCTTGGTAAGATTCTTTGGTATGCTCAGGGAACTGCATCGGAGCTCCTCGATGACCAATTGAAAAATTACTTTTGCGATAAAACAAGCGATTTTTACATTGTTGTAACGCCGACTTAAGCGCCCCTTCATCCATATCGTCAACTAAAAAAAATGGTCGCGGTCCGAGTTGGTTGGCTAAAAAATCCCAAGCTCCGCGCGCTTTGTCGCTAGTTTGAGCTTCGACCAATGGTGTGTCACTCACTTGATACTTAGCTGCATTAACGCCTATGCTTAGCGATAAGCTTACAAGCGCTAGTAATGCCGTAATATTCATTAAAGCTCCTTAAATTAAATTGAAGGGAAAGCATCCCAAAGATTAACAGCAGCTTTCAAGATAATGAGATATTGTGAAGCTATGGTTAGATATTTATGAACCTATGACAACAATAATATGCAGTGCGCCATCATTCTCCTGTTTGAGGTAATGCTATGAAGAAACAACCGGATGTCCATTTAAACCTTAACGTTCGCGGACTGTCACTATCGGCGACCTTGGCGATCAATGAAATTAGTAACGATCTGATCCGGCAAGGAAAGCCGGTGATTAAACTCGGTTTGGGTCAAAGCCCATTTCCGGTACCGCAAGTGGTTGAAGATGCGCTCAAAGCAAATGCACACCAAAAAGATTACCTCCCTGTCGCGGGACTGCGTAAATTACGTGGCGCGGTCGCTGAGTATCATCACCGGCAAGGGATCACCACAGCACCGGATCACATATTAATCGGACCAGGCTCAAAAGAACTGATGTTTATCTTGCAGCTGGTTTATTACGGTGACTTAGTGATCCCGACGCCAAGTTGGGTATCTTATGCGCCACAAGCTATGATTATTGGCCGGCAAATTCGATGGCTCAATACCGAAGCGCAACATAATTGGCAAGTCACTCCCGACAGTATCGAGAAGCTGTGCGCCAATGATCCGAATAAACCTCGTTTGTTAATATTAAATTATCCGGCTAACCCACATGGTTACTCATACAGCGACCGCGATTTAAAAGCGCTGGCGCGTAAACTAAAAAAATACAAAGTATTAGTCTTGTCCGATGAGATCTATGGCGAACTGGATTATGACGGTAACCATACTTCGATTGCGAAATATTACCCCGAAGGCACCATTATAAGTTCAGGGTTAAGCAAGTGGTGTGGCGCTGGAGGCTGGCGCTTAGGAACATTTGCATTTCCCGCCAATTTAAGCTGGTTAATGGATGCGATGGCGATTGTAGCGAGCGAAACTTACACATCAACCTCTGCGCCAATTCAATACGCAGCGGTGCGCGCGTTTGCTGGAGGGTTAGAAATTGAACGCTACCTTACCAATAGTCGCCGGATCTTAAAGTGCATTGCCGAGTCAATCGTCGGAAAAATGAGCACCGCCGGATTTGACTTAACCATGCCCGATGGCGCTTTCTATATTTTCCCTAATTTTGAGCCCTTCCGCGGGATCCTCTCGGAGCGAGGTATTTCTACTAGCAATGAGTTGTGCGAAAGAATTCTACGCGAAACCGGCGTTGCCATGCTGCCCGGAGAATCCTTTGGTCGTCCCCCTGAAGAACTAACAACCCGAATTGCATTTGTTGATTTTGACGGCGCCAAAGCATTAATGGCGGCCGAACAAGTTCCACTCGACGCCGAGCTAGACGAATCATTCGCTGAACAATATGGCGGCAACTGTATCACAGGCATTGAAAAAATTATTGAATGGTTAGAAGGCGTCGTTAACTAGAAAGCTAACTCAATCAAAAAAAGCGTGGTAATAATCACGCTTTTTTTTCGCACGATTTCACCCTCTTTTCGCACTTGTTCAGTTTCAATTAATCACATTTTTATAATCTGGAGTCGTCAACCAATATGAGGACAAGATTATGAAAGCAAGCCTACTTTTAATCACTGCATCACTAACATTTGCAGCGGCCGGCATAACGGTTGAAGCAAAACCAAAGTCATCCAGCCAAGAAGCTGTGGTAAAAATTCAGGAGCATGACGAACGCGAAATGTCCGATCGAGATTTTGACCGTTATATGCGTGAAACAGGATATGACTACCGCTCACACCATAAAGCGAATAAAAAATTACGCCAACGAGTTCGACAGCTGGAGCGCGCAGTAAGACAATTGCAACGCGCTGTATATCAGCTAGAGGAAATTAGCGATAACCGTCACCGCTGGCAACCACCGAAAGTATATTCGTGCATTATTGAAACCAAAATGGACGGTACTTTTTATGGAGAAGGACACAGCTTAATTGCCGCCAGAGCCGCAGCTAAAAATGCTTGTGAAAAAAGCACCAGCAGTTTTTGGTGTCGTGAAGAAGTAGAATGCGACTCCAACGTATGAAAACCTAATGGCCACTCGAGTATTGATTACTCAAGTGGCCAAACTCTCTAATTTTGGTTAGATATAGATGAAAAACCAAAAACCTGATTCAGGCGCTATGAGCGTTTTGGCGTCCAAGCCCATAACATCTCACATTCAATCGGCTGCTTACCCTCACTATCAGTAACTTCAACCGGAACTAACATCTCACCTTTCTCATTATCTAAAATATATTGGATTTGCTCGCCGGTTAATTTTGCTACTGCAGTTAAGTCGCCTGCAGCACGCTTAAGGTAACTTACTTTCATCGACTTAATAACAGGCGTTCGATCATCAGGAACATTCATTCCGATAACCATGCCGGTTGCAGTTTCAGCTAACAACCCCATTGCAGCGGCGTGCACACCTTTAATATGGTTACGAACTTTTTTACGATTTTTCAGTGTCCAAACACTTTCTTCTCGCGTCAAAGTTTGGCACTTCACTCCCGCAGTTCCAACAAATTTGATAGTTGAGCCCAATAAATAATTCAGTAGCCAAGACCGATATAATGGCGAGCGCTTTTGAATTTTTTCTACGATTGTTGCAAGAAAATTCTTTTCCATTTTAAAACCTTTAAACAGTTGCTTTTAGCTACCAAGTTTAATTATCGCCATAGCTTTAGGCGAGATTAAGTGGTTCGTATTCTAACAGCCTTTGATACATCGGCAAGTATAATGCACACTTTATAGAGCGCGAATCCAATTGCGCCAAGAGTTTTGCATACTGAGTTAACTGTCCCCGATAGCGTTCCAACTCGGCTTGAAAATAATGCTCGTCGGCAGCGCTAGAGCTTTCTCCGGTCTTATAATCGATAATCCATCGAACGCCAGCATCATCAATAAATGTTCGATCAATAACAAATGAACGAAATACACCGTTAACCTTGGTCGACAAAGGAAGCTCTGACTGCGCTTGCTGATGGTTAGATAAAATCCAACGCCCAGTTGCGTCAGTCAAGGTATTCGCAATTGCTTGCGAGACCTTTGCCAGACACTGCGCCATATCATCGGCAGCCACATAATGGCGCTTCAAATAATTTTGATAAACGCTTTGCCGCTCATGAACACGTTGTACAGACCAATGTTCGATGCCCTCTTGGCTGATTCGTTGTAACTCTTCATGGATCAAGTTTCCCATAACAATCGCGTTATCATGAACCTCTACAGACGCCATGGCTTCATCTTGCGCCAGCGTTAAGCGTGGACGATTGACGGGTGCCGGACTCACTGGTAATTGACAAACCCACGGCTCGGCGAGTCGAGTTATTAAGCGTTGAGTAGCTTGCGTTTGATGTATTTCTGTTTCGCCACCCGCATAATTTTTTAATTGAGTTAATATCGAAGGCTCAACTACCGGCCACAATTGCGCCAACAGTGAGTTTGCTTTCGGTTGTGAAATTACCCAGTCTTCACCCATAGCCGCTTGCTTTTCATTTCCTGGGCGAATGTTGGTTTGAGCAATTAGATGGAGACATTTCTTTGCTCGAGTGGTCGCCACATATAAAAGACGGCCGGCTTCGTATAAACTTTTCTGTTGATTTAGCTGCTTTAATAAATTATGAATTTTGTCATTACTATTTTTACCGCTGGGCATCGGTGCCACTAAAAAATTAGCCGTTCGATCTTCAACCGATAATTCTTGCCAGAGAATAAGCTGTTTATCATCGGCTGGAAT
Organism: Gammaproteobacteria bacterium; assembly: GCA_013373545.1. GTDB lineage: Bacteria > Pseudomonadota > Gammaproteobacteria > Enterobacterales > Kangiellaceae > Pleionea. The sequence goes on along the minus strand of JABXHQ010000126.1, from coordinate 45,019 downwards.
TGACTTTTCTAAATGTGGAATAATGACATGATCAAACTCTAAACCTTTCGACTTATGAATGGTCATAACAGCCACTTTAAAACCATCAGTATTTGCATCACTCGCGGAAAACAGTTCATCAACCAACTGATTCAACTGTTCAATCGTCACACTGCTTTTCTCGCTAAAGCGCAGATGAATTAACTCAATGTACTGTCTAAGGTCTTGAGCATCACGAGCCGAGTTAAATACATGAAGTCCACCTAGCGCTACAAATGCACTATGAATTAACTCGGCAAACGGAAGCGTTGCGCGCTGCTTTAATAACGGCCAAAGATTTTCAACAAGCGAAATCACGCGACGGCACTCGTCTTCAGCCAATGGCAGCTCATTGAGTAACCGATTATCTGCGGCAACACGACTAAACCAATAACCTGGCGCAGAATTATTGCTGAGTAACGCGGTAATGGTTGGTAAGGTAACGCCACATAAGGCTGAGCGCATCAGTGCTGTAAAAGCTAATGTATCTTCCGGATTTAATACGAGCCGTGTTAACTGTAGTAAAATTTTAATCATCGGTCGTTGGGAAAGCCGTTCCATTTCAACCGCTTCAACCGCAATGCCTGAGGTTTTTAATGTCGCTATAATGTCGCTGGCATGCTGTTTTGAACGAACTAAAACCGCAACGCTGTCGCTTGGAAAGCGCAGCGCAATATCTGCAATGATCATTTGCATTTTCTGCGCCTGATATGAATCAACATTCTGTTTAAATTCATGGTGAAAAAAAACGGCCTGATCGTCATCAGCCGCGTTAGCCTTCGCGACGCTTAGCGGAACCGCGCCTAACATAGCTTTTTCTTGCGTTGGAAAAATAGTTTTGAACGCTTGATTAACCCAATTCACAATTCCCGCCCGCGAGCGAAAGTTCATTTCTAACCGTAATGCCTGCAGAGGTATTCCAGCTAAACCTTGGCGGCGGCAATCTAAGAACAGACCAACGTCGGCTTCGCGAAAACGATAAATTGATTGCATGGGATCACCGACCACAAATAATGTGCGCCCATCATTCGCTTGCCAGCCTAGGGTCAATAATCTTAAGAGCTCATATTGACTATGTGAGGTATCTTGAAATTCATCCACTAATATATGTTGAATACGATAATCGAGTTTCATAGCCAAATCGGTCGCGCCGACCTCATCACTTAATGCATGCAGCGCAGCCAAGGATAACTCCGCAAAATCAACTTTTCCTTGCGCTTGAAACTCAACTTTTAAAAAACCTAACAAGTACTTTAAACAAACTTGCAACGACTCTATTAACTGCCACTGTTGCTCCGTGAACTTAGTATTCGGCAAGTCCATTACTTCGGATAACTTGCCAATAAAGGCAGGATAACTCTCGAGTTGCTCAAATAAAGTTTCTCTCAAAGCTTTTTGTATTTTGGCTTGCGACTTAGCTTCTTTATTCTTCGTACTGCTAGGAATGAAGCCATCAGCTTGCGTCCAACGCGCTTTTAGGCGCCGTTTACTACTGTCAGGACTCTTGGTCAGCAGAAACTCGGCGACTTTGTGCCAAAGCGCTAAACCGTCGGTTGAAAGCGATGGCCAGTCTTTCAATGATGCAAGCGCAAGCAAAGGATGATCATCGGCTAAAGGCTTATCGAGATAATGTAAATTTTCAATCAAGGTCTCTGTCAGATGAAAAAACTCACGCCCTAGTGACGCCGGTACGGTCGCTGAAAATGCCTGCATTTGGTTCGCAACAAAGTACTCTAGCGCTTGTTCAAGACCATCCCGGTCGAGTAGCTTTTCACTGGTGACAAAATGCCGGATCCATTGGTCGCGACGCGCTAACATCGACTGAAATAAACGCGACAATTTACTAACGTCATTATCAACATGTTGCAGCAGATGAAATACCGCGTGCTCAATCACAGTCAAATGTTCGGGGTTTGTCGGCACGGCCTGACCATCAGAAAAATCACGTTCGACCAATACTGACTGAATAAATTGCTCTGCAGCCTGGCGATAAATTGCAAACGGTTTATCTTCGATACCCGATGGAATTCCAAACTTTGCGAGAATCGGCATTTGTTTAACTAAGCTCGATGATAAGCTGTCGATGGTTTGAATCTTTAGCCGCGCTGGATTGTCGATCAACTGCCATCCATACTTTTCATCTTGCTGCAGCGCTTGGTGCGCTAGCTGCCAGATTTTTTGCTCATGGGGGGAGTCAGGCGATGCTAACTTCGCTCGCTGTAATGCGGCAAGTATACGCTCGCGCATTTCATTTGCCGCTTTGCGAGTGAAGGTAATTGCTAAGATATGCTCGGGCTTCTCAACTGTCGCCAATAAACGTAAATAACGCTGGGTAATTAACCCCGTTTTTCCTGAACCGGCTGGCGCCTGCACAATAAAGGATTGCTTTGGATCGATTGCTCGTTCACGTGCCTTTGCATCCACTAACATGATTTAGTCATCCTCGTTAATAAACGGTTCAAGCTCATCAATACGACAGACGGCGTCGAAGGGACAATAACGGCAAGCATCTGGATTTTGTAATGGCGTTACGCTGGCAACGCCATTGCGTATTTCATTCATTAGCGTTAACAATTGCTGCTCAATATGATCAGTAAACTCACGCCAATTGTTAAACGTTTTATCTTGTGCGCTAAGCGATTTTACTTTGGGAAACACAGCTTCAGACTCGCTAACCCCCACAAACTTTACTTCACTCGGATTCACTTGCACGAAGCTTAGCGCTTTTATCGAATCTTGTGCGGTCATCAAATACAAGGGTAATTGAGGATCGCTAATGCGCTCTTTCAACCATTGATGACTCGCCACTTGCCCAGTTTTATAATCAATCACCGCGGTTGCTGTCGCGCCATCAATCTCAATCGTATCTACTCGATCAAGGCGACAATCTAAGGTTAATCCCGCGAGCGTAATGGCCACTTTTTGTTCGGTCGCCGCTACTTGAAACGGAGCGCGTTTTCGCTCCAACTCTAACAATGCCATAATTGTTTGCTGTGCCCGCTCAATTTCAAGCGTGCGCAATAAGTTTTGCGCTGGAAGGTGTGGGTGATAAACCGTTACCAAGGTACGCTCAACGAGACTGTGTAACTGCTCGGAAGAGAAATGATTAAGCCGCGTTTGACTGCCCAATTCTTGCCAAATAATTTGTAAAGCTCGATGTAACCAAGTTCCGCGATCACGCGGATCTATCCCGGTCTGAACGGGCTCTTGCTCAACAAGTCCGAGACGGAAAGCTAAATAGGCTTGCATTGGGCACATAGCTTGAGCATTAACAAACTGGCTCCCTCCCAACAGTTCACCGGCATTTAACTCAACGCCTTGTTCATCGAGGTAAGACTGTAAAGCCACCGCAGGCAGTTGCGCTTGAATACGGGTTGGCACAGTTAACGACAACCACTTATCGGTAAAAGCCACCTGATGGCTTGCGAGTTGCGCCGCCACCAAAGCGCTTGGACTCAAATGTCGCTCACCATCTTGTTGGTAATAGCTAAAGTTAATTTGATCAGAACACGCAATTAAGTGACTTAGCAGTGCATTTGCATAACTTAATTCGCGCTCAGGGCCAGAACCAGGGAGCTGATGTTGACGCGCTATGGCCAGCGGAATAAACGGATTGGGATCGGGCATCGCAGGAATGATTTCATCACTCATACCGGTTACCCAAAGATACTCAAAGCCTAATCCGACTGCTTCATAAAGCCCCATTATGTTAATCGGTTCATCTTGGCTTTTTGGTTGAAATACCGCGCCGGCGGTTACACTCTCTAACAACTCCAGAGCTTGCTCTAAAGTGCAGGGCGCAATAACCGCATTGTAACTTTTTAAGCCTTGCAACTGAGTTAAAATCACATCTCTTAATTGAAATTCATAACTGCCCAAGCTTTCGTCTGTTGGCCATTGCCACAAGGTCAGCCAATGGGTCATCAATTGTCCCCACTGGCCCGGCGGACATCGGGCAGGTAGTTGGGCAAGAAAATCTTCAAGTCGCGCGCGCGGTGTTTTCAAGGTGTCTTCGAGTCCAACCACCACAGCTGTCTTAGTCAACACGTCAGCAGGCTCAAGTAATTTAAACAGCGCAGTCAACGACCAATATTGTTTGCGCCTTTGTGGCAATTGAAACGCCAGCTGCCGCAGGGCGGATTGTTGCTCAACAGTTAACGCACTGTTCAGCAAACCTGGCATACCACTGGTGAGCAATTCCACCAACGCATCGGTAGTGATTGAACCTTTCAGTAGCTTCAGTAAATTAATGGCAACGCGAAACATCGCAAATTGACTAAGCGGCTTTCCCACAGAAATATTAAACAGCGGTTGTTCCGGCCGCGCTCGATTGAGCGATTCTGGGTGTAATACCTCTCGAAAAATCTGTTCAACCAGTAAGCGCTGCTGTTCTAGATTGGGGACAACTATGGCCACTTTTGCCTGCGGCTGTTGCGCAATAATACCTAACGCCCAATTCGCAACCGCGTACAGCTCATGTTGGCAGTCAAGCGCCTTATGTAGCTGAGCCGTTGGAGCCTGAGACGGGAGCCGACCAAAACGATGTAATCCAGCGGTTTGCTCCGGTGTAAGCAAATGAATTGACAGCTGCAAAGCTTCAGCGAGCTGCTCCAATAGCTGCATAAAACTCGGCTCAACCTGATGGAACCCCAATAAATAAAGCGTATGACCTTTAGCCAGTCGCGCTGAGTGTAAATTCAATGTAGCACAGCGCGCGCGGATCCAATCGGCGAGCTGTGCACGATCAATGGCCGTCGCTTGCGCCAATCGTTGCTGATACTCTTGATGCCACTGGTGGAACAGCTGATGCTCCTCAGCCAGCATTATCGACTCATCTAAAGTCAGGGCAAACTGATTTAATTGGGTAACCGCTTCGTGTGCTTTAGCGGCGGTAGCTCGCAGCGAAATCAAATAGTCTTGCGCCGAGCTGCGGCGAATAATCGACTCAAAAGTCCACTTCGCTTCGACCGCATTAAAGACGACCGGCAGCGTGTCTTCGACACTGTTAAACAGCCGATCAAGCCAGCCCGAGTAGGGCAAAATATCCGGCATCGACCACACCGCAACTTGCCCACTGGCGAATTGATGAAAGGCTTGCATCCAAAATCGAGCTTGACGATTACTGGCCGTGATTAACGAGGCTTGTTGCGATTGAAGCTGCTGGAAGACTGTCTCGGGCGATAGTTGAGATTTCATATTTTATATTGTTATCAATAAGTTATAAGCAAAAAATAATCTCACTTTGTAACCTTTTTCGCTAACTGGTTGTTTTTTATACTGATTACTAAATAATCAACTATTCCTATTCACCCCCAGAACCAAGGGTGATACTCTTGATTAAATTTCAACCGCTTACTGGCAAAGTTCTCACCGCCATCATAGCAGGCTTTGATTGTTGGTGAACAGCTAGCGGCGGTTAAAGTTGCGTGTTTTGAGTGACGCGAAATAAACAAGGGGCCAAGCACTCGGTGCTTATTGGATGTCAAATTAATTAGACCTCTGTTGAACCATGCAAGATAGCCAAAAAATAAAACAGTTGGTGCGGCGAATTGATCCTGATTTGCTCGCACAAGTCCGCGAAGGGTCTCGGCTGCACCTGTCAAAACTTTTCCAAAAGCTGGCAGAAGAACATATTGCGCGTCAAAAGCATCCACCGCTTTGCAGTGAACAGCTGCAGCATCAGCGAGATCCGCTGACTCATCTTCCAAATCGCGAACTGTTGGCCATCCTTGTCGAGCAAGCCATTCATCGCAGCCAACGCCATCAAATCCCCTTCGCTTTTGTCTTTATCGATATCGACCACTTTAAAGCCATTAATGATGCCCATGGCCACGATGTTGGCGATCAAGTGCTAATAATGGTCAGCCAACGAATCACCGCGGTGATTCGGTCGATGGATATTCTGGCGCGCTTATCCGGCGATGAGTTTTGTTTGGTGGTCGAAGAGTTGGAAAATGAGCAAGCGATAGAACAAGTGCTGTATACACTGCAAGAAGCACTAAAGCAGCCGCTCGAAATTGGCGATTTGACACTCAATGTTACTGTCAGCATTGGTGTGAGCCTTTACCCGCTGAACGGCAACAGTTACAAAGCGCTACTTAAATCAGCTGATTTAGCTATGTACGATGCCAAGCATCACGGTCGTGATAGGGTACATATCTTTAGCGCTGATTTTAATCAAAAAATTAACCAGCTAAAACAGCAGCAAAAACAATTACGTCAAGATATAGAAAACAACACCTTCGAAACAACTTATGATGTCGAAGTGGAGCTTAATAGCGACCGCGTTTGTGCGGTTAAATTACACTTAACCACCACAAACTTACCGGACATAAGTGCAGAAAAACTCGAAAAAATTGCTGAGCGCGGTCAATTACAAGCTAAGCTTAATCAACATTTGATCAGCACCGCTTGCCAAAAAATAGCGCACTGGCAAACACAAACGACAGCAGCAGTCCCAAGAGTAATTTTGCCACTACTAAAACCGCTGCTAACCTCCAATCATGGCGTTAATTTTATTCGCGACCAAATTAACTTACATCGCATTAGCGGTGAACAACTCGAATTTGAAGTGGCCGAGAAAACCTTATTAACCAGTCCAGATGCCAATAAAGCGATCGCTCGATTGCACATGATGGGTTGTCGAATCAGTTTAATAAACTTTGGCATTGGGCCTTCTTCTTTGCAACTGCTTTGTTCTGGCCAAATTCAAAAAATAAAAGTTGATAGTGCTCTGCTGAATAACCTTAACGATGATCAACAATCACGTACCCTACTCGATGCGATTATTTCCTTAGCCCACAAATTCTCAATTCGGGTGGTCGCTATCGACGTCGACGATAATCAATTGGTCCGCTTACTCTACGCCTTAAAGTGCGATGGTGTCCGAGGCCAATACAGTGGCGCTAATCTAAGCGAACTTGCGCTGCTGAAACGACTCAATTTACAAAACAAAAAATCTTCCGAGCAACACCCAGCGGACTCCTCTTCGTTAATTGAAGCCTTTGTAGAAAGTCAGCAAGAGAACGGCTAATAAGCATCGATGATTGTAGCCCCACCACTCCCCTTGCATGGCTTGAATACATAGCGATTATTAACGCTGTATCCCCAAGCCAATAACAAAAATACAAGTAAATATGCTCCAGGTTGCTGCGATTCGCGCTCATCGCCGCAACGGTTTTGCAGCAAAGAAATTGGAAAATAAAGCTGAAACTGGAGAACCTTTAGTCTTGATAGCCCCAGGGCGCAGCCGGATTTTCGACAGGAATAGTTAAATCGAAATCAACTTTAAATTCTCGACCTTCGCGAATCAACCGATAGGTAAATTTCGTGGGATAGATGTAAATCTGCCAGATATTAGTATTTGACTGTGGCAGTCCTTGTGCAACAAACATTTCAATGGTGGGAGCATCAGCGGGAAACGATTGCACATTAGTGAATCCAGAATCAACCGTATGACCACCATACATCGTTAAACTATCAGACTGACCATCAGCATGACGGTGATCGTGCTTAAGCGACAGCCCCGATCCGGTTTTAGTAATAATCCAAGTTCGTGATGCATCCTTTCCTACATGAAACGGTATCTTTAATTGAAAATTCGAACACTCGCGCACATGCATGATAAGGGCTTTATTGGTGAAGCTAGCACTTGGTTGATTATCTACGACAATTTTTCCACGAAAAGATTTTCCGCAGTGTTGTTTTATTGCGTTAAAGAATTCATCTTGCGCTTGAGTCGAAATTAAAGGGGGTTCGATAGCATGGAGCAAACTTGCCTGAGTGATAATTAAAATAATAAGAATGCCAGACAATCTCATAAATATTTACTCGTCTTTAGAAGTTTTATTAATCTTGCTTCCCACGATAACCCCAACGCTCAATAAGCGTGTTATCGATACCTAAGTGGTCCAACGCTCGTGCTGCCATAAATTGATAGAGGTCATCAATGCTCTGCGGTTTTTGATAAAAGCCTGGTGCTAATGGCATGATGGTAGCGCCGGCTTGAGCCAAACGCGTCATATTTTCTAAATGGATCAGTGAAAAAGGTGTTTCTCGTGGCATCACAATTAATTGCCCGCGCTCTTTTAATACCACATCAGCGGCGCGCTCTAATAAATTATCACTGGCGCCATTAGCAATCGCCGATAAAGTACCGGTACTGCATGGACAAATGATCATTTGTTTTGGTGCCGCAGAGCCAGACGCTACCGGTGACATCCAATTCATTTTGGAACATACGGTTAGCTCACCCGTTCCCGGGATTAATTCTGCAAGTCGCTGCTCGGCTTTCGCTGGGTTTTCCGGAACAGTCCAATTCAATTCCGTTGCCAACACCACGCGCGCGGCATCAGAGATCAATAAATACACTTGCTGATAATGTTGACGCAGCGCTTGCAATAACGCCACGGCGTAGCCAGCACCGGAAGCACCGGTCATCGCTAAGGTAATATGTTTGCGTGATTGAGTCATACACTCGATCCTTATCCTATGGCAGTAAGCTTAGTACAATTAACGCGAGAAAGGACTCTATGCGCTCGCCTGCCAAGTTGTTAAGCGCGCTAATAACTTATCATAAATACCGCCAAAGGCACCGTTACTCATTAGCAAGATTTGACTGTCGGCGGTTACGCGACTCATAATTTCACTGATCACTTGCTCAATTGAATCAACAATCAACGTGTCGCCATTTTCGTCGCGCCAATTGATATGAGACGGATCGTGAATAATTTTAACGTCGGCATCTGCCAGCGCTGGGATCACTTTATCTTTATGATGGCCCATGCGCATGGTGTTTGAGCGCGCATCCACCACAGCTATGATCGGCTGCTGCTTAACCTTCTTGCGTAAACCGTCCAGCGTTGTAGTTATCGCACTGGGGTGATGAGCAAAGTCATCATAGACCGCAATGTCACCCACCTGACCTTTCAGCTCCATGCGCCGCTTAACATTTTTAAATTGCGCCAGAGCCGCTACCGCGTCTTCAATCAGCACTCCGGCATGATGAGCCGCAGCAATGGCTGCAAGTCCATTACTCACATTGTGCAAACCACACAACGGCCAATGTACTTCACCATAAGACTGGCCTTGGTAAAAGACTTCAAACGCTGAACCATCATCCGCCAATAGACCATATCGCCATTGTCCGTTGGCACCAAATGATTGTAATGGCGACCAGCTGCCACGCTCTAATACCCGATCGAGCGCCTCACTGCGATCAGGGTGAATAATTAATCCATTGTTTGGGATCGTGCGCACTAGGTGATGAAACTGAGTTTCAATCGCGGCCAAATCAGCAAAAATATCCGCATGATCAAACTCTAAATTATTCAATATGGTTGTTCTTGCTCGATAATGAACAAACTTCGAGCGTTTATCAAAAAACGCGGTGTCATATTCGTCGGCTTCGACCACAAAGAATATCGAATCGGTTACCCGCGCGGATACCGAAAAATTCTCTGGCACGCCCCCAATTAAGAACCCAGGATTGAGGCCAGCATACTCTAATATCCAAGTCACCATTGAAGCCGTCGTCGTTTTTCCATGGGTGCCAGCTACCGCAATTACCCATTTGTCATGCAGTACATTTTCGGCCAACCACTGCGGCCCAGAACGGTAATTCAGTCCCCGTTCTAACAAATATTCGACTTCAGGATTACCACGCGACATCGCATTACCCACCACCACACACTGCGGATGAGGCTGCAAGTTTTCAGCACTAAAACCTTGTGATAATTCGATCCCCGCTTGCTCGAGCTGAGTACTCATTGGCGGATAGCAATTTTGATCCGACCCGCTTACGTGAAACCCTTTTTGCTTGGCTAGCTGGGCAATGCCGCCCATAAAAGTGCCACAGATGGCCGATATATGAATGTGCGGTAACAAGACACAGGCTCCTGACTTGAATAGTTAAAGCGAACAATACAATGACTGCGCAACCGAAATAAACATTATTTATCGAATTATGACAACAATTGCTCGGCAATCGTTCAAGAGCGCAGCGCAATGCTCTATAATACCCGCCAAGTTGAATAATCGCGAATCTTTAATGGAGACCCCTATGGCGCGTGCCAAAAAATACAATGCATTTTATGCCCAGTCGGGCGGCGTTACCGCCGTCATCAACGCATCTGCGTGTGGCGTTATCGAAGCCGCTCGCGAGCACAAAAATCAAATCGGCAAAGTCTATGCTGGACGTAACGGTATTATTGGTGCGCTAACTGAAGATCTGATTGATACAAGTAAAGAATCCAAAAAAGATATTGCCGCATTAAAACATACCCCATCCGGTGCTTTCGGCTCCTGTCGTTATAAGTTGAAAAGCTTAGAGGAAAATCGCGCCGAGTATGAGCGCCTTATCGAAGTGTTTAAAGCACACGATATCCGCTATTTTTTCTACAATGGCGGTGGCGACTCAGCCGATACCTGCTTAAAAGTATCGCAACTTTCTGAGCAAATGGGCTACCCGATTCAGGCCATTCACATTCCGAAAACCGTCGACAACGATTTACCATTGACTGACAATTGCCCAGGGTTTGGCTCAGTTGCGAAATACATTGCGGTGTCGATTCGTGAAGCAGGCTTTGACGTTGCGTCGATGGCGAAAACTTCGACCAAAGTTTTCGTAATGGAAGTCATGGGGCGTCACGCAGGATGGATTGCTGCAGCCGGTGGTTTAGCGGCTGAACAAGAAGGCGACTCTCCACACATCATCCTGTTCCCCGAAATTGCTTTCAATCGCGAAAAGTTTCTTAAGCGCGTGGATCGCTGTGTCAAAAAATTCGGCTACTGCGCCATTGTGGTATCAGAAGGCGCGCAAGATAAAGACGGCAACTTCCTAGCCGATGCCGGAACCACCGACGCTTTTGGTCATAAACAACTCGGCGGCGTAGCACCGGTTGTGGCCAATTTAATTAAACAAGAGTTAGGCTACAAATATCATTGGGCCGTTGCCGATTATTTGCAACGCGCCGCGCGCCATATTGCGTCAGCCACCGATGTTGAACAAGCCTATGCTGTTGGCCGTGCTGCAGTTGAGTACGCATTACAAGGTGACAATTCAGTCATGGTAACCATTGACCGCAAAAACACTAAACGCTATGGCTGGACAATCGGCAAAGCGCCGTTAGAACAAGTTGCGAATGTTGAAAAAATGATGCCGCGCAATTTTATTACTCGCGATGGCTTTCATATCACCGATGCGTGCCGCGAGTATTTATCACCTTTAATTCAAGGCGAGTCTTACCCTCCCTACAAAAACGGCTTGCCGCAATATGTAACATTAAAGAATGAAGCAGTTGCTAAAAAATTGAAAAAACGCTTTACCGTTTAACGAAAAATGCCGCCTCGCCAGTTGTAGCGTTGGCGGCGAATAATCTACTTGGCAGGCTCTACATGACAGCGAGTGCCGGCCAAGTGACTCAAAGCTTCCACTTGAGTAATGGTAATTTCTTTGTCTTCTACCGCCAGCAACCCTTCTTGTTGAAATCGTGTTAACAAACGGCTTATTGTCTCAACCGCCAAACCTAAATAGTTGCCGATATCTGAACGCGTCATAGTTAAACGAAACACCGATGAGGATAATCCTCGACGACCGAAACGTTGCGATAAGTTAATCAGAAATGCCGCTAAGCGCTCATCCGCAGACTTTTTATTTAGCAACATCATCAACTCTTGGTCTTCACGGATCTCTTGGCTCATGACGCGAAATAACTGTGACTGCAGGGCCGGCATCTGACGAGCTAATGACTCTAACTTATCAAACGGTAATGCACAGACACTGGAAGTTTCCAGTGCTTTTGCAAAACTTGGGTGACGTCCATCGTTGATGGCATCTAAACCAACAATCTCTCCCGGTAAATGAAAGCCCGTAATTTGCTCAACGCCATCCTCGGAAATTGTGTAAGACTTTAAGCTGCCGGAACGAATCGCATAGACATACTCAAAATGGTCATTAGCGGAAAATAATTGCTCACTTTTGCGTAAGGGACGGCTACGTTCAACAATCGAATCTAAGTGTTCAACCTCAGACTCAGCCAACATTACCGGCAGGCATAACCGGCTGATACTGCAAGATTGGCAACGAATTTCGTACTTAGGTGCGGAGGATGACATAACGCTATTGGCTTCAATTAAACTTGCCATGAGTATAATAGAAAGCGCTTAGCATCGCACCTGTTATTCAGGCATCCGGTTATGGAACCTGCGCGGCGCCTTGCGCGCAATATCACAGCATTACAAAGCACTGGAGTATTTGCGCTTCAATCCAGGCTCCGACTCGGTCACTTGGCTGACCGCAATCGCAGTGGTACCTCCAGAAGCGGACGCCAACAACGAATCACCAAAAAAGTAGCGGTCAAACGCCATACAAATATTACGCACAAACAAACGCCCGCGCGCGGTGACTTGTAAATGATCCGCATCGCAGGTTAACAGGCCATCTTTAATTTGCTGCTCGAGTGTTGCTTTTGCGCCGGAAAAATATTGCCAAAAGTCGATTCCCCAGCGTTTTGAAAAAGGCTCAATTGCCAATTCAAAGTTGCAGATTAAGGAGAAAATGGCAGCTTTAGCAATTTCATCGTCGCGATTAAGACCAGCGCCGCGCCAGGTCGCAAGTCCATCGGCAGCGGTTGCTGATTGATAGCTGGCAATCTCGCGGTGATTCTGTGCGTACAGGCTCGCGTGATGACTGTGTGCGTTTAGCGCCGAAATTGATGAGACGCCTAATCCAATTAGGTCGCAATTACCTTGAGTGGTATAACCTTGAAAGTTTCGATGTAATTCACCCTCGCGTTGTGCCCGCGCCAACTCATCACTGGGTAAAGCAAAATGATCCATACCAATGTATTGATAACCCGCTTGTTGCATCATTGCGATGGTGTTTTGCAAAATACTCAGCTTCTCCGCACCGCTGGGTAGTTCCGCATCATTAATTCTGCGCTGCGGAGCGAAGCGGTGTGGCAAATGCGCATAATTAAACACTGACACGCGCTCCGGACGCAGCGCGATGACTTGCTCGAGTGTCTTCGTAAAGCTTGCTTGAGTTTGTCGCGGCAGACCGTAGATCAAATCAAAACTCAGCGAACCAAACCCCACTTCGCGCGCGGTAGAAACTAACGCAGCGACTTGCTCGAAGGACTGCTCGCGATTGACCGCGCGTTGCACCTCGGGGTTAAAATCTTGCACGCCTAAACTAAGCCGATTAAAACCGAGTGCGTACAACTCAGCCAAGTCCTCTGGCTTTACCGTGCGCGGGTCCACTTCAATCGACGCCTCCAAGTTATCTTGGCTGGCAAAATTAAACGCACTGCGTAATTTGTTCATTAATAACTGACGATCAGCCGCCGTCAAATAAGTTGGCGTACCACCACCAAAATGAATTTGTGTCACCGTTTGCCCCTGCAACGCAGCCGCCACTTGATCAATCTCTTGCATCAATGCCGTGAGGTAGGCGGCAACGCGGCGGTAATCTCGAGTGACAACTTTATTGCATGCACAGTAGTAACAAACATGCCAACAAAACGGGATGTGAATGTACAAGGAAAGTGTGCGATCACTTGGGATCGCTTGCAGCGCTTGCCGATACTCTTGCGTACCAATCGACTCATTGAACTCCAACGCGGTTGGATAAGAAGTATAACGAGGGCCATTGACCGAGTAACGCGCTATTAACTGTGGATCCCAGTCCACAGTGGTATTGGGTAAATTCTCGGTCGTGTGTTGACTACTTGTTGTTGCCGCGTCTTGTGGTCCAGTAGAGGGCATTGAATAGCTCCAGCTTACAGCATAAAAAAGCTGATTGTAGAGCAGTGCCCGCCAAGCGATATTGATCCGGATCAGGCTAGGGTTTTGTAGGCCACCACTTCGCAGCCAACGACACCGCAATTAATATAGCCGAGCCCAGGAGTGCGCCCACAATCGCGTTATATAACAAGGGAACTAGCCATAAATACCAGCTCGACCAGCTAACCAATTGCGCAGACACTTGCTCGAGCTGATGCAAAGCATCCGCCAGCCATGGGAAACCATGTACAAGAATTCCGCCACCCACTAAAAACATAGCTAAAGTGCCAACAATCGCTAGTAGCTTCATTAGAATCGGAGCAAACTTTAACAAGCCGTTTCCAATGACCTGCTGCAATTGAGTCATCCAACCATCGCCTGAGCGCTGCATTAAATATAAACCGGCATCATCTAATTTAACGATGGCCGCTACTAAACCATACACAAACACGGTCATGCCGAGCGCGATCGCCGATACCACTAAGACCTGCGTCGTAAACGTCGATTCCGCCACAGTTCCTAGCGCAATGACAATAATTTCAGCCGAGAGAATAAAGTCGGTGCGAATCGCGCCTTTAATTTTATTGCGCTCGAAATCCACCATATCGACTTTCGGATCGTGTAACGCTTTCACCACATCACGCTGCTGGGCTTGCTCTTGCTCGCGGTGAAACAACTTATGAAAAACTTTTTCGCAACCTTCGTAACATAAAAAAGCGCCGCCTAACATCAATAGCGGTGTTATCAAAATCGGTAAAAACGCCGAAATAATTAAAGCGGCGGGAACTAAAATTAACTTGTTAATGAATGAGCCTTTGGCCACGGCCCACACCACTGGAATTTCACGCTCAGCACGAACGCCTGTGACCTGCTCAGCGTTAAGCGCTAAGTCATCCCCTAATACACCTGCAGTTTTTTTAACGGCCACTTTCGACATTACCGCAACATCGTCTAACACGGTTGCAATATCATCAAGTAAGGTTAATAGACTGGAGCCCGCCATACATCTGATCCTTTTTTACTTAAGTTGGCGCCAAGTCGCCGAATACGTTACGCTACTGATCGAAAGTAGCCGATAATACCGATAATTAAAGCCACTGCAAACCAAATGGAACTGCGATCATGCTGTTACACTCAATCAAAGCGGTTATGCGCCTTGTATTAAGCGGTCTGTTATTCACCGCGAGTCCACTTTTGCCAGCAACCGATGGCAATGTCACAGCTCCCACGGGTCCGTTGGTCGTGTTACTTTATCATCATGTTGCCGACGATACACCTGCGGTCACTAGTACTCCGGTCGCGCAATTTGCCGCTCACTTGCAATATCTAAGCGAGCATCGATTCAATGTTATTGCATTGCCGGAGGCGCTTGCCAAATTAAACCAAGGCGAATCACTACCACCGAAAAGTGTCGCGATCACTTTTGATGATGGCTATCAATCAATTTATGACAATGCTTGGCCGCTGCTCAAGCAACACCAGTTTCCCTTCACCATTTTTGTTACCACCGAGCCGATTGAACGCCGCTACAGCGCAATGATGACCTGGCAGCAACTGCAAGAAATGCAACAACAAGGGGTTACCCTTGCCAACCACAGTGTGTCTCATCCACATATGATCGCCTTAACCAAGGATGAGTTTCAAACTGAAGTGGAGCGTGCGCAAGCAATCCTGCAGCAAAAACTGGGCAGCACACCAGCGAAACTTTTTGCCTACCCATTTGGAGAGTACACCAAAGCGCAAGCACAGTGGTTAGCGGAAGCCGGTTATCATGCGTTCGCGCAACATTCCGGTCCGCTCTCAGCCGCCAGTGCACCACAAGGATTACCACGCTTCTCATTATCCGGGCGCTATGCCAGTCTTGAATCTTTAACCCTCCGGCTAAACACGGCAGCAATGCCGGTGCTCAACCAAGCGGATTATGATCCCTTCCATCCACGAGCGCCCAAACAATTAGAGTTCGACCTCAAAAACCCTCCGTTCGCGATGACTCAGTTAAATTGCTTCTATCAGGGAAAGCCCATCGAGCAAGTCACCTTTGCGCCAAAAACGCCAACGAGCAGCATCATGCGCGTCACCATTACTCTGCCATCGACGCCTGCAGCCGGACGTTCACGCGTCAACTGTACCGCGCCAACCACCCGCCAAGGCCACTACTATTGGCATTCAATTCCGATGTTTGTCGGTCCGGCAACGCAGCAATGGCCCGACTAAGGTTTGTTTAACGAAAAGCGTATCGAGATTTTGTAAAAAAGTATTTAAAATCGCATCACATTTGAATTTTCACTATATTTTTCAGTTAGTTATAAAAATCTGCGTGTGACAGCTAGTGCTCGCACAGTGCTGGCGGTTGTGCGAGACTTAGCGTTTTACTAGCCATGAAGAGATAACAACATGAATAAACTCAGTCAAAGCGCATTCGCCGCTTTGTTGACGGGGCTTGTAAGCCAAAGCGTCAGCGCTGATCAAACTGGGCACGTTTACGGCCTGCATGATCGCTCTCTTAACAAAGTTGCGTTCACCAACGCCACTGTTTACACCGAGCCCGGGAAGAAAATTGAGCGAGCGACTTTAATCATTGATAACGGCCGCATTGAGAGTATTGAGCGCGGCGGTAAAGTCCCGCAAGATGCCAAGATTATCGACCTGACCGGACATACGGTTTATCCGGGCTTTATTGATCCCTACAGCGATTATGTATTCGGTTCTGCACAGTCGGCGTTTCGCTGGGGTGAACCACCGCAGTACGAAGGCAAGCGCAGCGGCGGCAACGCCTGGAACGACGCAATCCATGCTGAAGTAGACTGGGTGGATCAATTTAAAGCCGATAACAAAGCCGCGAAAGACTACATCCATAATGGCTTCACTGCGGTACAAACCGCTAAGTTAGATGGTATTTTTCAAGGGCAAGGCGTGACCGTTTCATTAGCCGATGGTATCCCCAACGACTTAGTTTATCGCGCTCACGCACGCCACTTTGCTAGTTTTAATAAAGGAAGTTCAACGCAAAGTTACCCCTCTTCGCTGATGGGTAGCATTGCCTTAATCCGACAAACGCTCAGCGATGCCAAGTGGTATCAATCGGCCAAAGGCAAAACCGATCGCCTGATAACCAACGAGCCAGTTGAGTACAACGCGGCATTGGAGCAACTCAGCGAACTGGAACGCAGTGGCGTTATCTTCAATCCGGAAGATAGTTTAGACACACCGCGCGCCGATCAATTGTTTGATCAATATCGACTCGATGTAGTTTACGTTGCTGATGGACAAGAATACGCGCGCATGAATGATATTAAGCAAGTCGCCGCAACCTTTGTTGTTCCATTTAACTTTCCAGAAAAGCCCGATGTCACTAGCTTCGAAGCGCAGCTCGATACCTCACTTGCCGAGTTACGTCATTGGGAGCGGGCACCGGCTAACCCTGCAATACTGGAAGACAATAAAATACCTTTTGCTTTCACCCACTTCGGATTAAAGAAAAAGAATCAGTTTTGGAAAAACGTAAAAACCGCTGTTAAACACGGTCTTTCTGAGCAAGCAGCGCTGGCAGCGTTAACCACCACGCCTGCACGCATCGCCGGCGTGGCCGATCAATCCGGTAAGATTGCGCCCGGAATGTTTGCCGACTTAGTTATCAGCGATGGCAATTTATTTCAAGACGGCACCATTAAAAGTGTCTACTTAATGGGTCAAGAACAAAACATTAAACCGTTAAACATTACCCAAGTAGCTGGCGATTACACGCTTAACCTTAAAGGCACTGCTTTAACTTTACAGTTAACCCAAGAAGATGCCAAAGTCTCAGGCAAACTCAGTTTATCCCAAGCGACACCAGAAACCACTGACAGCACAGCGGAAACTGACAGCGAAGAGAAAAGCGAGAAAGCGAAGACAGTTGCTATCAAAAGCCATGGACTAAGTGATAATCAACTTCAGTTTAGCGCAGACTTGAGCGATCTTGGCCTACCGGGTGCTTACCGGTTTACGCTGCGTAAAGACAAAGGTCAACTGCTCGGTCAAGTGACAGCACCTGATCTGGCTCGACTGGATATTGTTGCGAATAAAAGTGCTGACGCGAACGCGAAAGCCAATCAAGAAAGCACTCCAGAGGCGCCAACTTATCTGAGCGAGCTTACGTATCCAAATCGCGCCTTTGCGCCAAAAGGAGCTCCTGCACAGCAACGAGTTCACATTAAAAACGCAACCATTTGGACTTCGGATAAGCAAGGTGTATTAACCAATGCCGATATGATAATTCGCGATGGCAAAATTCGTGAAGTTGGACAAAATTTGAAAACACCTTCTGGCTACACAGTGATTGATGGCACCAACAAGCACGTCACGGCCGGTATCATTGATGAGCACTCTCACATCGCCATTAGTAAAGGCGTCAACGAAGGTAGTGATGCGATCACCGCAGAAGTTAGAATTGGTGATGTACTCAATCCAGAAGATATTAATATTTATCGTGCACTCGCCGGTGGCACGACCACTGCACAATTGCTACACGGGTCGGCAAACCCAATTGGCGGTCAAGCCCAAGTAATTAAATTGCGCTGGGGTGAAAATGCCAACGGCCTTAAATTTACTCAAGCGCCGGCATCGATAAAATTTGCCTTGGGTGAAAATGTTAAACAAAGTAACTGGGGCGATAAATTTACCATTCGCTATCCGCAAACACGAATGGGTGTGGAGACAATCGTACGTGATGCATTCTTACGCGCGCGTGAATACAAACAAAGTTTTGAACGCTACGACGACTTGAGTCGTTCGGTACGCAAAACCACTGCACCACCGCGACGCAACTTCCGTCTCGATACGCTTAATGAAATTCTCGATCAACAACGTTTTGTGCACTCACACTCGTATGTTGCTTCAGAAATTTTAAGTTTGATGAAAATTGCCGAAGACTTTAATTTTAAAATTCAAACTTTCACCCACATATTAGAAGGCTATAAAGTTGCGGATGAGATGGCAAAACATGGCGCTAGCGCTTCGACATTTGCCGACTGGTGGGCGTATAAATTTGAAGTGTATGATGCTATTCCCGGTAACACTTGTTTAATGATGAAAAATGGTGTCAACGTTTCGGTCAACTCTGACAGCGGTGACTTAATTCGACGCTTAAATACCGAAGCGGCCAAGTCGATTAACTACTGCGACATGAAACCCGAAGATGCCATCAAAATGGTCACCATTAACCCAGCAAAGCAACTTAAAGTAGATAAATTTACCGGTAGCTTAGTGGCAGGAAAAGATGCTGACTTTGTTATTTGGAATGACAACCCCCTGTCAATTTATGCGAAAGTCTTACAAACTTGGGTTGATGGCCGACGTTATTTTGACCGTGAACAAGATGAAGCGATGCGCATTGCGCTTGCACAAGAGAAAAGCCGCTTAATTCAAAAAGCACTCGGCGTTACTGAGTCTGGTTCTGATGCAACGCAAGTGAGCGATGCTGCGACATCGAACCGATTTTTATTAAAAGATAATACTGTTTGGCACTGTGAAGACAACTTTGATTTCTGGCAGTGGCAAGCGTCCGAAAACCACACCGCGGCCGCAGCTGGTCACCAAGGAGCACATTAATCATGATTCCATTTTCTCAATTATCGATTAAACGTTTGCTGCTGCCAGCGGTTATGTCGGCGTCCATTATGTCATCACTGGTAGCCGCGCATGATATGGTTCCAGGTAAAGCGTCATCCGCTACTTTGATTATTCAAAATGCAACCGTGCACACGATTACCCAAGGTACGCAAGAAAACTACGACATCGTTATTGCCGACGGTAAGATCAAGAGTCTGGGCAACGACTTGCCAACTCCGCAAGGCGCGCAAGTGATCGATGCGACGGGTAAACATGTTTATCCGGGCCTGGTTGCACTATCAACAACGCTAGGTATGGTAGAGGTCTCGGCAGTCCGTTCCACTCGAGACACCAATGAGACAGGTCGAGCAACACCCGAAGTTAAAGCGCATATTGCATTTAATGCCGACTCTGAAATTATTCCAACGGTACGCGCTAACGGCATCGCCTACGCCGAAATCGCGCCTGGAGGCAGCGGCTTAAATGGGCAATCATCGGTTATGCAACTCGATGGTTGGCACTGGCAAGATGCGTTAGTCAAAGCATCCTCAGGAATGCATTTGCAGTGGCCTAACGTCGGAATTAATAAGTCTTTCTGGGAGCGACGACCGGTCGCTAAACAAAAGGCCGACAACGCAAAAGCCAAGCAGCAACTGGACGATCTTTTTGCCGCTTTAAAAGCCTATCATAAAGCGCGCGAAGCCAATCCAAAGCTAGCCATTGATGTACGTTGGGAAGCCATGCGTCCGGTGTTGCAAGGCACGACGCCACTGTATATTCATGCAAATGACTACCGTCAAATCGAACAAGCCATCGCTTTTAGTCAAGAGCATCAGTTAAAGGTTGTTATTGTCGGAGCTCGCGATGCGGCTTTGGCCCTTGATTTGTTAAAGCAAGCCAAAGTGCCATTAGTGTATACCGCACCATGGGGCCAACCACGCCGCAGTGATGAAGGTTACGATGATTTATACGCAACACCAAAATTACTGGCCGCCAACAACATACCGTATGCGCTGGCAATTGAGGGCAGCTGGAATGTGCGCGACTTACCCTTTGCCGCAGGGCAATCGGTAGCCCATGGCGTGAGCAAAGAAGTTGCGTTGCGTTCAATCACCATTGAAGCGGCAAAAGTACTCGGCCTCGACGCCACTATCGGCTCAATCGAAGTGGGTAAAGAAGCCACCTTAGTGATCAGCCGTGGCGACATTATGGATCATCTAACCCATAAAGTTGAACAGATGTTTATTAGTGGTCGCGAAGTCGATCTCGATAATCGACACAAACAACTGTACCGCAAGTACGATGCTAAAGCCGCAGATTAGTTTCTGACGATCACCTTAAGTAAGCGCCGCTCGCGGCGCTTTTTTTATATTCGCCAAAAGTGTTTTAGTGGCAACTTTTTTGTACATAACTTTTGCGCAGCGAAAAGTCACTGTGCTAGGGTTAAACCACTTTGAGCTAACCGCTGAGGCTTTGTGCGACTGTGACCAAGCAACCATTAGACTCTGCGCAGCCGGTCCTTGACTTAGACCAAGCGCTGCCTTCGCAAACTCATGAAGTATTTAATCAACCCACTGCATTAAGCGACTACAACGCTTACTCAGCGCACAGCGTTTTGCAGCATTATGTCGCCTGCTTTGATGGTTCGTGGGGCGAATCACAATTAACCGACTATGGCGCCCTCTGCGGAGGTGAACTGTTGCATGCAGGGTTCGCAGCCAACCACTATCGTCCTGAGTTTATAAGTCACGACCGCTTCGGTCACCGAATTGATCAAGTGAATTATCATCCCGCCTATCATGAGTTAATGCGGCAAGCGATTAAAGCCGGGCATCATAATTTGCCTTGGCTAAAGCCGCAAGCAGGCGCCCATGTGGTACGGGCCGCTATTGAATATTTACACACCATGGCCGACCCAGGTAGTGGCTGTCCGTTGACCATGACCTTTGCAGCGGTGCCGGCATTGCAACAACAAAGCGAGCTAGCAGAGCAATGGCTACCACGAATTCTTAGCGAGCAATACGACCCTTCTAATCAGCCCTACTTTAACAAGCGAGGCGTCACCATTGGCATGGCGATGACTGAGAAGCAAGGTGGCAGTGATGTCCGAGCCAACACCACCGTTGCAACCGCAATTAATTCGGCGGCGCCAGAGCAAGGCTATGCGCTTAATGGTCACAAATGGTTTTGCTCTGCGCCGATGTGTGATGCGTTTTTGGTGTTAGCACAAACCGATGCTGGGCTATCCTGTTTTTTAATGCCGCGTTGGCGTCCCGACGGCAAGAAAAATGGCTTCTTTATTCAACGCATTAAAGACAAAGTGGGCAATGTCTCCAATGCTTCATCTGAAGTGGAGTTTCGCAATGCTTTTGCCTGGCGCATCGGCGCTTTGGGAAAAGGCGTAAGAACCATTTTGGAAATGGTCGCGTTAACCCGCTTTGATTGTATGGTGGGTTCCTCGGCATTAATGGGGCTGGCCACACAGCAAGCGATTCACCATACTTCAGGCCGAAAAGCTTTTGGTCAACCATTGCATCAACAGCCTTTAATGCAAAACGTCCTAGCCGATCTTGCTCTAGAAGCCGAAGCTGGGTTGTCACTAGCAATGCGCCTCGCCCATGCGCTCGATCAAGGACAAAACGAGCATGAACAAAGCTTGTTCCGCATCGGCACCGCAATCGGTAAATACTGGATTTGCAAGCGCGCGCCACAATTAATTGCTGAAGCAATGGAGTGTATTGGCGGCGTCGCAGTGGTGAAAGACAATGTGTTAGCGCGCCTGTATACCGAGGCGCCCGTTAATGCCATTTGGGAAGGTTCAGGTAACATTCAATGTTTAGATGTTGCGCGCGCATTTGAACGCGATCAACAAAGTCGTGAAGCTTTTTGCAGCGAACTCGAAAGAGCCTATGGTCAATACCCTAGCTATGATCAGTGGTGCTCGCAATTGATTCAAGACATCCGTCAAGGTACGCCTGCGCAAGGCCAATTAAGGCGTTTCGTAGAACGCATGGCAATTGCTTGGCAAGCAGCCACCCTAATTCAGTTTGCTCCAGCGAATGTCGCCGTGGCGTTTGTGCAGAACCGCATCGAGCAACCACACGCTATGTTTGGCACTTTAAACGAAGCAAGCGATTGGTCACGTCTGATTACGCGTTTTCAAGCACAGCTGTGATGAAATTATTGGCAAAAGGGAGCGAACGTGCCATGATAACTATGCAGTGATGGATGCGCGCGCGTAGACCAAACAACTGACAAACGTTGGGGAGCGTAATCGAGCAAGGAGCTTAAAGTATGTTGAAAGTACTCACGATTATTCTGCAAGGCCTGTTAATCTTAGTGACGCTAGTTCTGGCTCATCAAGTGATGCAGCTCAATCAACAAGTCAGCCAGATTGAATCGAACCAGCAACTACTACAACAACAGCTCAGTCAGCGCAGCGCTGGCAACCCGACCGCAGCATCCGCACACCACACTATTGAACCATCCATGTCCGAGCAAAGTTTACGCAAGATTATTCGCGAGGAACTGTCGCATTCCCCTGCTCAAACAACCATTGTTAAACAGCCCAACTCTGAGCGAACACCCAGTCATATTGCCGCCACTCAAAAGCTCGATCAGTTATTGACCCAAAGTCACTTGCCAAGCCATGAGCGCGAAGCATTTTATGCCGCTTTACAGCACTTGCCAGCGACACAACGTAAACTTTACTTACAACGCTTGGCACAATTAAGTAACCAACAAAAAATCACTCTTGAATAACCGCTTTACCCACCAACAAAAGGAAATAATCATGATAATAAAACGATTGTTAATAGCGACTCTTGCTGCTGCAACTATGTATGCGCAAGCCGGTTTAGTAACCGAGAGTCCAGTAGTGATTGACATGGAAAATCGCGTTGCTTCCGGAAATATGAAATCCGCGCGCTATTCAGAAAATGAGTTTGAAATGATCGGATGTGGAACGCGTACTTACGCTTCGTTACCCGATGGTACGCCAAGCTTTAGTTTTGGGTTTTGTCAGGCACAATTGGAAGATCAAGGAAATGTCATTTGCTTTTTCTACGACAAGCCTGAAATGCTACAACAAGTACAAGCTCTAGCCAGCAACTCCTTTGTTACTTTCCGCTGGGATGAAAACGGAGACTGTACTTTTATTGGCAACTCGACACAAAGTTTTTATTTGCCAGAAAATAAAAAAGAAAGTAAAAAATAACCGAAAAAAAAAGGCCTCTAATGAGGCCTTTTTGTTGTTACTTAATTGATGGTTTTGCTCACGATATTCGAAAAGTCACTTTCTAATCCATCACTATTGACCGCGACAACGGTGAAGTAATAAGTTCCGTTTGGCAATTCAGTAATTGTCGTGGCTAAGTTACCAGCATTCACCCAAACCGATTGGTTCTTAATACTCGCCACACTGGTGCCATAATAAACTCGATAACCGGCCAAGTTTGTCAACGCACTGTTATCCGTATTTTCCGTCGGAGCGACCCAAGTCACTTGAGCTTGACCCTGTGGCGCGCTGATTGGGCTAACAGTTACATTAATCAATTGCTCAGTCGTAGCACCTTGATTATCAGTTACTGATACCGTAATAACGTGTTCACCGTCGCTTAACATAACGCTGTTACCAGCACCAACGGTTAACAAACCATCTTGGTTTGAGCGCCATTCAATATAATCACTCAAGTTGCCGTCTTCAGCATCGTTCGCGGTAGCCGCTAAGGTGATCGCAGAGCCACTGTTAATAACAGCACCATTCAACGGCGCCGCAATCGATAACGTAGGCGCTTGATTAACCGGCGCACCCGTTGTCACTGTAATCTCAAAAACTTGTTGCGAAAGGTTGCCATCGGAGTCAGTGACATGGGCTGTAATACGATGCGTACCCACTTTAAGTACTTTCGCTATTTCACCACCAATACCTAGCCAACCATTCAAGTTCGAGTGCCAGTTAACCCAGTGGGTTAAATCACCTTGTTGAGCGTCGAGCGCCGTTGCTTGAAACACAACCGCTGACTGACTGTCGAAATAACTGCCATAAGCGGGCGCTAATACGGTTAACTCAGGGGCTTCTACCACCGGGGCAAAAACCACGACCTCGCGGTTGGCGCTGGCACTTTCACCTTGTTCGTCGGTAACCGTAGCGGTAAGCACATGAGTACCCACGCTTAGCGTAGTATTCCAGCCGCTGCCTTGACCTAAGTAACCATCTCGATCAGAGCTCCATTGTACTGCACTGGCCATGTCGCCTTGCTCAGGATCATCGGCATTGGCAACCAGATAAATCGCATCGCCCTCAGCATAGCTAGCGCCTACAATCGGTTCGACAAGAGCAATGGTTGGCGCTTGGTTAACATACTCATTCACGGTAAACTCAAGCACCTGCTGCGTAAGGTTTCCATCCGAATCCGTTACGTGTACCGTCAAGCGATGTGTGCCCACGGCTAAATTCGGGCGGATTTCACCACCAATGCCGAGCCAACCATTACGGTTTGAATGCCAGTTAATCCAGTGAGTCAAATCACCTTCTTGAGCATCAGAAGCTGTTGCTTGCATTACAATAACATCAGACTGCGAATACTGATCCCCAGCCTTCGGACTGACTACCGTCAACTGCGGCGCAGCTGTGGCAGTGTTCTTGTTACGACCCTTTTTTGCTTCCAAATCCATGGTGTTAGACAAAACTACGACAGCCGCTAACCAAACGAAGCAACTGCGGAATACGGAAGAAAAAACTTGTGTCATGTGTGTTCACCTGCTGTTGTGGAGTGTTCAGGCAGGTTATCGACACCAGAATGAATTCTTGATTAAAAACTCATCAATTTGAGGGGTTACTCACAATCTTCACTAAACATTGAATAAATCACTAAAGTTTTCCAATATCCGCCGAAGTGAGATGCGCAATGTTATCTATAACTATCTGTTTTATATGAACATAATTTCGACAAACTGAAATCCTCTCAAAGTTATCACGACTTGATTTTTATAACCAGCTGCTGCCAAAACGGTAAAATTACGGGCCACTAAGCCACCAAAAACGTGATAAACTTCACGCTGATATTAAGTAGCTATCTCGGTTTTTTTATGGATTCACTTTTTACGACATTGAAGTTAATGCTCACGGCGGCACTGTTTTGCTGCAGCTTATCAATTGCCGCTGCGGAGGTTTATAAGTGGCAAGATGAAAATGGTAAGTGGCACTTTAGCGACAAACCACCGGTGACCAAAAAAGACCAAAAGAAAGTCGCAAAAGAGTCTGCCGAAGAGGTCGCGACGGTCGGCTGGAAAGACACCCCAAAAGTCAAAAACAAACGTCAATATCGAAACTCTTCTGCTCGCACCAGCAGTAACAAGTCGCGCAAATGTAACCGCTCGAAAACGCGCAGTGATTATCACGACAAGCGCCTTAAGCGTGGCACCAGTACTAATGGCTCAAATTATCATAATAAAAAGCTACGCCAAGAACGCTGGAAACAACTGACCAATAATTGTTAGATTGACGGTTTATCCTTGGGCTAGCCCTATCCGATACGGCGGCGGGTATATCAGCACAAACTTCAACGAGGGGTTAAAAAGGAATCAGGAAAGGAGTTAAGGCTTACTCAGCAGAGCGGCTAGCAAGTCGAGCGCTCCTGATTGAGCACTCGCTTTTCGCGCAAAATATTAGCGTGAACATCCACGGTTTAATCTGGAACCAACACGAGCCGGACGACAGCTACGCTTTTTCTCAGTTTCTTCAGCATTGGCTTCTTGCTCTTTTTGCTGCTGCTCTTGCGCTTCTGATGTTTCCACTTGTGCAACTTCAGTTGTATCCGACTTACATCCCGCTAATGCAACCAACAGTGCGATTGCAATGATTTGTAATAATTTCATTTATCCCCCTAGTTAACGATATTTGCGAAGCCTCACGTTAACACACTGAGATAAAGAGTCATACACAAGTCATGGTAAATAATGCCGTAAATGTTCGGTGATTCTCACTCGCCTCAATCATTGTTCTAAATGATTTTGTTCAATCATTAATTTGATTTCGGCAATGTACTCTTCGCGCCGCGTCGAATAATTAATTAGCCCATCCGCCAATGCAGTGCCAGTGACGGGCTGCTGCTGTTGCTGCAATTGAAGGCGAATTTCGCGTAGCTCTCGGTAGGCCGAAAAGGTATTCAAGTTCATTACATAGCTGCGAATCGAATCGATCGGTGCGCGAAACATAGCCACCTCGTAGCGTTTACCGGCGGGTCGATCACTAGGAACTAACCCACACCCAGGTTCAAAACACCACTGACCAAATAAATTGTTGCCTTCTAAAGCAAAACGCGAACGTCCCCACGCCGATTCATTTGCCGCTTGAGCAAGGATCAACGATTTAGGGATCGGTGCAACACGGCGTTGCAGCGTGTTAATTATCGATTCCACATCGAGCGCTTGATAATCTTCCACTCGATACTTATCGGCTAACGTTTCGAGCTCTTGTCGTTGCCGAGAGGATAACTGTGCGCGAGTACGAAATACTTTCTGTAACTGCTTTAATAGTTCACGGTCGGCTTTGATTTCACCATTTACTTTTTCAGCTAACGGAGAAAGAAACGCGAAAAAAGCTTCTTTACGATCACGAACGACCGTGTACTCAGAAAAGTCAGGTAAATGTTGCGCCACTTTCTCAATTTCCGCTTCGGGTAGGCTCAACACAGTTTCTTTGCGCACCAATAAAAAGTAAATCAACAGTGCGGCTACGAAAAGACACAGAATATACAACAAGAAAGTCCTTTCTTTATCTTGCCCAAACTCCTGCATGTTAATGTCCTTAACAGTTACATTTGTATTCACCAAAACCACAAGCAAGCGACCCCAGCTAGCGATTTCGCTACCACTCGAAAGAGCCTTAATGCCAACTCGATGGCTTCTAACCATAGCACAGAGCGTGCAAGACTTCTAAACTAGCGCGCTATCGAAGTCACTGTCATAGCGTAAAAGTCTTTCTCGCCTATGGCAATTAAATAATTTATTCGACATAATCGCGACATATTCGACTCAACGACCAACACCAATGCACACTACTTCAGGACGCTGGAAATTAGGCCTTTTGCTATCGTTACTTACTGCTGTTTTGTGGGGTCTTTTACCGATCGCGCTAAAAGGACTTTTGGCCTATATGGACGCTTTGACGATTACTTGGTTACGGTTTGTCATTGCTGGCGCGGCATTATTTGCATTCTTGTGGTATCGCCGGCGATTACCTAGCTTACAACGTCTGAAACAGCGCGACATTGTCTTACTAATGCTGCTAGTGGTAATTGGACTACTGGGAAATTACATTTTTTATATGTGGGGCCTTAATCGGGTTACCCCTGGTGGCGCTCAGGTAATGATTCAAACCGCCCCCATGCTGTTGTTGTTTGGAGGCCTGTTTATTTTTAAAGAAAGCTTTCACAAAACGCAGTGGTTCGGTGTACTCATTTTTGCCCTTGGTTTGGTATTGTTCTTTAATCAACGATTTGATGTTCTCCTTGATCCTCAACACGATTATACGCTTGGGATCCTGCTGATTTTTATTGCAGGAGTACTTTGGGCAGCTTATGCATTAGCACAAAAGCAGTTGCTAAAGTCGTTCGCTTCAGAAGAAATTATGATTATCGTTTATCTTGCCGGAAGTTTACTATTTTTGCCTTTGGCGTCACCAAGCCAAGTGTTGCCGCTCGATACC
Organism: Gammaproteobacteria bacterium; assembly: GCA_013373545.1. Taxonomy (GTDB): domain Bacteria; phylum Pseudomonadota; class Gammaproteobacteria; order Enterobacterales; family Kangiellaceae; genus Pleionea. The sequence continues at coordinate 16,920 of JABXHQ010000126.1, read as the reverse complement.
TTTGGGTGGTTGTTATTACTGTTTTGTGGCGCCAATACTTTAGTGGCTTACGGCGCGTTCGCTGAAGCGCTGGATCATTGGGAAGCGTCAAGAGTCAGTGCTACATTAGCCATCACGCCTCTGCTTACATTAGTATTTATGCAATTAACCGAATACTTTATACCCGCTTTTCTAACTGCAGAGCCGATTAATTCTCTAAGTGTTATCGGCGCATTGCTGGTTGTGGTTGGTTCTGCCACCACTGCACTTAGCAAGCAGAAAGCGCGTAAGGTTGAAGGTGCCGATGGTGTAGTTCGTATCGATCCTTAATAACTGGAGCGCTACTACGCATCTAAAATCATTAAGGTCAAATCGTCTTGCCAATCGGTAATATCGCTTTCGAATTTTTCTTTCAACCATTCAAGCTGTTGCTTTAAGGGCAGCTTAGACGATTTAATGACCCACTCAATAAACGCCTTACTACCAAGCTCTTGACCATCAACCCGGTGCGCTTCGGTAATACCGTCAGAATAAAGATAGAGTCGTTGTTGCTTGAACGGTGCATGAAAGCATTCATACTCGAAACCTTTCAATACACCTAATGGCGGACCATGAGGTTCAATCTGGGCAATTGCGTGAGCACTTAATAATAAAGCTGGTATGTGGCCAGCGTTGATTAACTCAAGCTGTTGGGTCTGATGATTCAAGCGTCCCGCAATAAAGGTTACAAACATGCCTCGAATCGAAGTTTCATTAATCTCATCGTTAATCAAATTAACCACTTTCTCAAGATTTGATTCCACTTTCGATAGACAACGAAATAGCGAAATCGTTTTTGCCATTACCAATGCAGCATGAGTTCCTTTACCCGAAACGTCTCCTAAACAAAAAGTGATATTGCCATCCCGATGATCATAATAATCAAAAAAATCACCACTCAGTTTTTTCGCCGGAATGTTAATCGCAGCTACCTGCTCTCGGTAAGAAATATCAGACTGCATGCTTTTTTGAATTTCACGTGCAACCTCTAACTCTTGATCAAGTTTGTGTGCTAATTTATCACGCTCTTTAAGTGCTTCTTGCAACTTCCAGGTTAGCTCTTGATAAGTTAAGTTATCTTGCGCTAGTTTTAAATTTGCTTGTTGATACAGTTGATTGAAATCTAAAGTCGACATTTTGCCGAGATCAAGCGTTTCCGAAATACTCGCCACTTGGGATGACAAGCGATCGAAAAAATCATTGATACTATCTTCATCGACAATACTTTGATGCTGATAAATGTGTTTTAGCGCTAGAGCTTTGTCACAACTGTGCAAAAGCGCAACAGTCCAGTCAGCCAGCAACACACTTTTGATTAAACTATCTGAATTATTCTCATCATGATGAGCAGCAACCACCGCCGAATAAGTTTCCGGCAGTCCCCAAAGATTTAATAGCGAGGCACCGGTTATTGCATGATCGGTCGCGAATAAATCTCGCTCCAACTGTAATCGCGTTGTTGGTGCATTCGCCAATATGGGCAGCCAGCGCTCCTGCTTTTCGGGTGCCAAAATAAACATTGCTAGCAAACCAATATCGGCCAACAAGCCACAGGTAAAGGCTGTTGCAGATTGATCCCGCGTAGGTTCTTGTGCTGATAATGTTTGAAACCATAACTTGCTCGCCACTGCGCGAAATAAAGCATCGCGCCAAAACGGATAGGTATCAATTTTTATTTGTTCATCACTTTGAAATGAATCTTTGATAACAAAACACAGCACTATGTTTTGTACCGTACTAAGGCCTAGGGCAACTATTGCGTGCCGCACAGACTCAATTCGTTCACTAAAGCCATAATAGGCCGAGTTAACCATAGCTAATAAACGGCTCGAAATAATCGCGTGTGCCGCCACGGCCGAAGCGTACTGCTCAACTTCGACGTCAGCAGCGGTCGAAAGTTTGATTAAAGTAATGTAACTCTCATGCGGGAGAGGAATATCTTCGGGATTAAGCACAAGCAACCTTTAAGGTTTAAATCAGACATGGATAACTATAGCTTAAACGAAAAAAGGCGCGTTAAACGCGCCTTTTTTCACAGAATAATCGCTAACTATTTGCGTTTCGGTGGTAAGTCGGTACAAGTACCTTCTAATACCTCTGCAGAAAAGCCAATCGATTCAGACAATGTCGGGTGTGGGTGAATGGTTAACGCGATATCTTCAGCATCACATCCCATTTCAATAGCCAGCGCAACTTCAGCAATTAACTCACCTGCATTCACGCCAACAATGCCACCACCAAGGATGCGACCACTCTTCTTGTCATAAATAGTTTTCGAGAAGCCTTCTTGTCGACCAACACCAATTGCTCGGCCACTGGCAGCCCAAGGGAAGGTTCCAACTTCTACGTCTAGGCCTTGTTCTTTGGCTTCTTTCTCGGTCACGCCAACCCACGCAATTTCAGGATCGGTGTAAGCAACAGAAGGAATGCAAAGAGGCTCAAAGAAATGTTTTTTGCCCGCGATAACTTCAGCGGCTACATGTGCTTCGTGAACCGCTTTATGTGCCAACATCGGCTGACCTACTAAATCACCAATGGCATAAATGTGCGGAACGTTAGTGCGCATTTGCTTATCAACATTGATAAACCCACGCTCATCAACCTTAACTCCGGCTTTATCAGCGGCGATTAAATCACCGTTTGGACGACGCCCAACGGCAGATAAGATGCGATCATACTTTTGTACTTTGTCTGGCGCATTTTTACCTTCAAAAGTCACATGTAAACCATCTTTTTTGGCTTCAACTTTAGTCACACTGGTTTGCAGCATAATGTTGTCATACTGCTTGCTAACAAACTTTTGATAAACCTTCATCAAGTCTTTATCGGCCGCAGGTACCAATTGATCCGCCATTTCAACGATATCAATTTTGGCACCAAGTGCACGATAAACCGTCGCCATTTCTAAGCCAATGATACCGCCACCGAGTACCAACATGCGCTTTGGAATATCGGTCAGCTTAAGTGCGCCGGTTGAATCCATGATGCGCTCATCGTCTGGCAAAAAGGGTAACTGAACAACGCGCGAACCTGCCGCAATAATACAGTTATCGAAGGTAACTTTTTGTGTTTTGCCATCGCTATCGGTTACGTCGAAGGATTTGTCTGAAGCAAATTGAGCTTGCCCTTGAACGACTTTAACCTTACGCATTTTGGCCATACCCGCTAAACCTTTGGTTAGCTGACCCACTACGTTATCTTTGTACTCGCGAATTTTATCCAAATCGATCTTTGGCTTACCAAAGGAAACGCCATGACCAGCCATATGCTCGGCGTCATCGATAACTTTAGCGGTGTGTAATAGTGCTTTCGATGGAATACAACCAACGTTAAGACAAACGCCACCTAATGTTGCGTGCTTCTCAATCAACACTACGTCCAAACCTAAATCAGCCGCTCGAAAAGCCGCTGAATAGCCTCCAGGACCCGCTCCTAAAACGACTAATTGCGCGTGAATATCACCTTTACTCATGTGACCCTCTATATCAAATGTCTTGCGAATGCGAAAAGTGTGCGAATTGTAGCGCATGCAGCGCTACAACCCCAAATTTATCTTAGTTCTGTCGCTGGGTTTTCGGCAATATTGTCGAAGTCACAGCAATACGCGGCGGATATCGGCCAAGGTTTGTGCTAAATGCACGCTAAACCTTGCGGCGTCAGCGCCGTCGATAACGCGATGATCGTAGGACAAAGACATGGGCAACATCAGTCGCGGCACAAACTCTTGTCCATTCCATACCGGCTTCATCTGATTTTTGCTCAAGCCTAGAATAGCCACATTCGGCCAAGCAACAATCGGAGTAAACGCCGTGCCACCGATCCCGCCAAGTGAAGAAATCGTGAAAGTGCTGCCTTGCATCGCGTCCGCGCCAAGCTTCTTGTCTCGAGCTTTGGCACTTAACTCAGCTAACTCGGTAGCAATTTGATACACCGACTTTTGGTCCACATCACGCACCACCGGCACCACTAATCCATCTGGCGTGTCGGCAGCAACACCAATGTGATAATACTTTTTCACGATCAAGTTCTCACCATCATTGGCCAACGATGAGTTGAACCGAGGAAACGCTTGTAATGTATGTACCAAGGCTTTCATCACAAAGGCTAGCGGAGTTAAACGCACACCAGACTTCATCGCTTCATCTTTCATTTGCTGGCGAAACGCTTCCAGATCGGTAATATCAGCATCTTCATGTTGCGTGACATGCGGAATGGTAATCCAATTGCGATGCAAGTTCACACTGCTGATCTTTTGAATGCGTGACAGCGGTTGTTGCTCCACCTCGCCCCATTTACTGAAGTCAATTTCCGGCATTTCGGGCATTGCAAACGAACCCGTTGCAGCGGTGGCTTTGGGTCGTGATAGCTCGTACTTCACGTACTTTTGCACATCTTCTTTAAGCACTCGACTTTTCGGGCCAGAGCCAGTGACCTTCGCCAACTCAACCCCCAACTCGCGGGCAAAACGGCGCACCGCCGGACTGGCATGAATCACCGCGCCTTCGCGGCGACGCGGCGCTTGTTGCGGATAGTCAGGCACCGGCGCCTTACGCGGCTCAGAGACATCTGGTTGCGCTGAAGCAGTATCTTGTTGACTCGTTGCGGTCGTTTCACTTGCGCTGCTGGCGGAGGTTTTGGGCGCCGCCTGGCTTTGCACGGTAATGCTACCGAGCTTGTCGCCTTTACTTACTTTATCGCCCACTTTAACACTCAGCGACTGGATGGTTCCGGCATCACTGGCGGGAACTTCCATGGTTGCTTTGTCCGTCTCCAGCACAATCAAGCTATCGTTAGCATTGATGCTGTCGCCTTCGGCAACACAAACCTCGATAACATCCACATTGCTTGCGTCACCAATATCGGGTACCACTAAATCGATGGTTTGCTCAGTTGTATCGGATGTGGCGGAGGCCGCTTGCGCATCTGCTTCAGGCGCACCCTGCGCTGCCGGTGGTTCAACTGGCTCATCAGTCGACGCAGCAGTCGCTTCTGCGGCTGCCACTTTAATAATCACATCACCTTTAGAGACTTTGTCACCCACTTTCACCACAATGGCTTTCACTACACCCGCTTCTGACGAAGGGACTTCCATGGTCGCTTTATCCGTTTCCAAAGTAATTAACGGATCATCAATCGCTACCGTATCGCCTTCGGCGACTAGAATTTCGATTACATCGACATCAGCGCTGTCACCAATGTCGGGAACTTTAACTTCAATTAAATTCGTCACAGTTATCTCCGAAGTTGTTAGCGCTTAAGCAGTCAATGGATTAGGTTTATTGACATCAATGTTATATTTTTTGAGCGCCTTGGCGACTTGCTTGCGATCAATCTCTCCGTCTTCGGCTAATGCCATCAGTGCGGCAACGGTGATGTAATGACGATCGACTTCAAAGAAATTACGTAAATTCGCGCGACTGTCTGAGCGACCAAACCCATCCGTCCCCAATACTTTATAGGTGCCGGGAACCCAATTGCGGATCTGATCCGCATAGACTTTCATATAATCGGTGGCCGCAATCACCGGACCGCTCTGCCCTTCGAGGCATTCGGCGACATAAGCTTTTAGCGCTTTGCCTTCCGGTTGTAATAAGTTGTGGCGGTCCGCAGTTAAACCGTCGCGGCGCAACTCGTTGAAACTCGTCACACTCCAAATATCGGCGTCGACTTTCCAATCCGCCTTCAATAATTCGGCGGCCGCTTCGACTTCACGCAAAATGGTTCCACTACCTAACAGCTGGACTCGCGCGCTGCCTTTCTTCGCTTTCGCGCCAGGTCGCAATAAGTACATGCCTTTGATAATGCCTTCCTCTGCATCTTTTGGCATAGCCGGTTGCGCATAGTTTTCGTTCATCGTAGTGAGGTAATAGAACACGTTTTCTTGCTCTTCATACATGCGACGCATACCATCACGAACAATTACCGCCAACTCGTAAGCAAATGTAGGATCATAACTAACGCAGTTCGGAATCGTCGAAGCCAGAATATGGCTGTGGCCATCTTGATGCTGTAAACCTTCACCATTTAAGGTAGTGCGCCCAGCGGTTGCGCCGATCAAAAATCCGCGCGCCTGCATATCTCCAGCCATCCACGCTAAATCACCAATACGCTGGAAACCAAACATTGAGTAATAAATATAAAACGGGATCATCGGCAAGTTGTTAGTTGAATAACTGGTCGCTGCCGCTAGCCAGCTGGAGAAAGCCCCCGCCTCATTAATACCTTCTTCAAGGATTTGGCCTTTTTTATCTTCGCGATAAAACATGACTTGGTCCGAATCCACTGGTTCGTAAAGTTGCCCTACTGAAGAATAAATTCCGTATTGGCGGAACATACCTTCCATACCAAAAGTACGCGCTTCATCCGGAACGATAGGCACCACACGCTCACCGATCTTCTTGTCTTTCAGTAATGCATTAAGTACTCGTACAAATGCCATAGTAGTCGAGATTTCACGACCGTCGGATCCTTTGGTCACCGCTTCAAATGCTTTTAAAGGCGGCACTTCAAGTGACTCAGATTTCGCGCGTCGTGCTGGTAAATAACCGCCAAGGGCTTTACGGCGCTCTTGTAGATATTTGATTTCAGGGCTGTCTTCACCAGGATGGTAAAAAGGCACATCTTCAAGTTGCTCATCAGACACTGGAATACGGAACCGATCTCTAAAGTGCTTGAGCGCTTCTAAGTTCATTTTCTTCACTTGATGAGAGATATTTTTCCCTTCACCACTTTCGCCCATACCGTACCCTTTTACCGTTTTCGCTAAAATAACGGTAGGTTGACCTTTATGGTTAACAGCAGCATGGTAGGCAGCGTAAACTTTCGATGGGTCATGACCACCTCGATTTAATCGCCAAATGTCTTGATCCGACATATTGGCCACCATCTCTAATAACTTAGGATGTTTACCAAAAAAGTAATCGCGCGTGAACTTACCGCCTTTAGCCTTATAGTTCTGGTATTCACCATCAACGGTTTCTTCCATGGTCTGTAATAATAGTCCGTCAGTGTCACGGGCAATTAATGGATCCCAATAGCGTCCCCAAATGACTTTGATAACATTCCAGCCACTACCACGGAAATCACCTTCAAGTTCTTGAATAATTTTACCGTTGCCACGTACCGGTCCATCCAACCGTTGTAGGTTACAGTTGATTACAAAGATCAGGTTATCGAGCTTTTCACGTCCCGCAAGTGAAATCGCACCGAGTGACTCAGGCTCATCCATCTCACCATCACCCAGAAAGGCCCAAACTTTACGTCCCTTAGTGTTCGCTAATCCACGATCATCGAGATATTTTAAAAAGCGTGCTTGGTAAATAGCAGAAATCGGTCCCAGCCCCATTGAAACGGTAGGAAACTGCCAAAAGTCCGGCATTAACCAAGGGTGTGGATACGAAGACAAACCTTTGCCACTGGTTTCTTGGCGAAACTCAGCCAGCTGCTCTTGCTCAAGACGCCCTTCTAAAAACGCACGAGCATAAATCCCTGGCGACGCATGCCCTTGAATGTACAACAGGTCGCCACCGAAAGATTCCGTATCGCCACGGAAGAAGTGATTAAAGCCAACATCATACAAAGTCGCCGATGAAGCAAAACTGGATAAATGTCCGCCCAGTTCTAAGTCCTTCTTGGTGGCTTGCAACACGATGGCGATTGCGTTCCAGCGAATCAATGAGCGCAATCGTCGCTCCATTTCTTGATCACCTGGAATATGAGCTTCTTGTGATGGTGGTATGGTGTTTAAGTAGGCTGTCGTTGCATCGTAAGGAATATGAGCGCCAGAGCGACGAGCTTTATCAATCAGCCGCTCTAATAAATAGTGTGCTCGGTTAACACCCTCTTCATCCAATACTGCCTCTAAGGCATCTATCCACTCTTGTGTTTCAATTGGATCGACATCATTTCTTGCATCAACCGCCATAAATCGATTTCCTCATGGTTATCCAAATGTTGCTCAGTTACGCCGCACTAAGTAAAGCCTAATTAGCTCGTTTTTGCGACTTTTAACCCCAGCAACTTTAAAATATCACTAATTATTTCAATCGGTTAGTCAATAACAGGCGAAGAATTTTAACACCATTTTATGCATTGACCTGTATTCTGGTGCCGTATGATACCAGAGGAAAAGGCAAAATGAAGGACATACCAGTGGAATCTTGTAATTTTTTTACATAAATTATGAAAGTAAAACGCGCCAATAAGGCCTTTTATGGAATTTTATTTCAACAAAAGCTCGGGTTTAGCGCACTCATTTAGTGCGCAGCCCTGTCGGTCGCAGTGTTTACCAACTGAAAATCGACATTAATGCGACAAGTACGGTCAGTAAGATGATGCTGCGCTCGCAAGAATGACGCGCTTCACTAAGATAAGCCGGGGGTTCACTCAGGTGATTTAAATTCATGGCGCCCTGCGCTGTGTCTAACAATAACTGTCGATTATCGGTATCAGGACTCAGCGCACGCTCGTTAAACACATTAAAACCAGACGCAAAATTGCCGGTCAGCATGAGTAAAAAGCATGAAACCCGAACCGGAACCCAGTCCGCCCAGTGCAGCGCGGTTTCCCAGTGACGATGGCTAGAATCGTCAGCGGTAGACGCGCGTGCGGCTAAGACAGCAATCACTCGATACAAGAGTGCTGCCAAAGGCCCAAGTAACACGAACCAAATCAACACCGCCAAAAATCCATAATGGGCAAAGGCCACCAATTTGAGTGAGTTGTCTTGCGACTCTCCAGTGTCCTGATGCAGATCGAAGTAATAGTCCGAAAGTCGTTTTGGTCCAAGACTCCAAAATACAATCGCCACCGTTACTGCAAATTGAAACAAGAAGCCAAATACGCCCGGCTGCGACTGCAGCAATACAGCCGCGACAAATACAATTGGTAAAAGAGTTAAGACAACTACCAGCCAAGGATTTAGCGTTTGTTGCGGATCAAAGATGTTGCGCCATTTAACCGCAAACTGCTCGACTCGCCCATGGTTTCTAAGGTGGGTCAGTTGAGGGGTAAAAGTCTCCAGTAATAATACGGCAACAATTACGATTAAAGTCATGAGCAGCGCCTTCGGGTCATTAAAAGTATCCTTATGGTCCCAAAGTGTAATCAGTATCCGCTTGCAATGTCTATATCCGTGACCGATTTTATCCCTGTTGTTGGGTCACCAATAGTTGCCTAAAATAGTCCCAGTCAAAGGCCGGGCCGGGATCCGTTTTGCGTTTTGGAGCAATATCTGAATGCCCCACGATGCGCTCAGCAGTAATTGCGGGATAAGCTTGCATCAGTGAAACGGTGAGCTCCGCTAACGCTTGATACTGCGCGCTTTGGTAAGGCAAATGATCGGTACCTTCTAATTCAATTCCAATCGAAAAATCGTTGCAGTTGGTTTCCCCTTGCCAACTCGAAACACCGGCGTGCCAGGCCCGCAGTTGCGGGTTTACAAACTCTGTAATCGCTCCGGTTCGAGTAATAAAGTAATGCGCGGAGACTTTTAATTCTGCTATTTCATCGAAATACGGATGCGCAGTGGCGTCGAGCTTTCCTAAAAAAAATTGCTCAACATAGCCATTACCAAATTCACCAGGCGGCAGACTAATGTTGTGTAAAACCAATAAATTCACGACAACGCCAGCGGGTCGCTGGTTAAAATGAGGAGAAGGAAGTTGTTGAACTCGCAAAACGTTAGTCACTTAAGAAGTCATGCGAGCACCTTAAACGATGTGCTCGCCGAAATGCAATATTAAGCTTCTTTGAGACTACGTAAATTGGTAATAACCGATTCTAATGCGCGATCGAATAATGCCGCATCATCGAGAATTTTGATTAAGCCGGCTTTTAATCCTGCTGCCAGTCGAGCTTTAGTTAGTTCGGCTAATTTCATTCCGGTTCGATTGACGAAAATGTATTTATCGGAACTGACGATGTGTGCCGCCAACTTACAGCGTTGAGTAGAGCCATCTTCGTGCGCCGCCATTTCTAACCATGAGCCACCTTGCAGTTGATTGACTGTTTCATAAACGCTATCCGCTTCATCGGTCAAATCTTCTAGAGCATCAAGCGGTGTTGCTTTAGCAGCTTGTTGCGGCTTTGCCGCGACTTCATCTGAAGTGGGAAGCGATAACTCTTTTACCGTTTCTTCGGTAGCCGTTACACCAATAGTCTCAGCGACCGAGGAAACCTGATCTTCAGTTTCACTCGGCGATGGGATCGGTAACTCTAGAATTTGACGATGACATTCTTCAAGCTCTTCTAATAATTGGCTTGAACGATAAGAATTAAATGAAATTCGATTCATGCCAAGACGCAGGTTTTTGATTAAGCTGACAACTATTTTTTTCAACTTAGCTTTGGCATCTTCTGAGGTCTTCGGCTGAACGCTCCACACCAAAAATTCAGCCACTTTAATAGCTTTATCAAAACCTTCTTGGTTATTTGGCTTTAACTGCTCTAAAAACAGTACGTTGGTCCACGCTTCTTTCAAAATATTTTTGACTGGTTCAGCGATGATTCGACCATGGCACATGCGGGCAATTTCGCTATTAACTTTTTGTCTTGCTGAATCGGCTCTCGCTTTGCCTTCTTCAGCTTCTTTCATACGCTTTTCGAGAATCGAGGTGCGTTTAGTGTCCTGCGACTTAAACACTTCAAAGTCATCAAGCAGCTGACTAAATAATGTTACGTCGTCACGAAACTCTGAAGTAATCGTTTCAACGGTTTGTGAAATTTTAGTCAGCAGCGGATCTGGCCCGCCGTTATTACTCGGAACCCAGCCAATTCCAGCGCGCGATAATTCATTCAGTAACTTACGCGCGGGATGGTGTCGATCGCTGAAAAACGAACGATCCACCATACCGACTTTGAGCATCGGTATTTGCAGGCGTGCCAGTAGCGCTTTAATATCATTGTGTAAATTTGTGTCATCAAGAATAAAGTCAAATAGCATGGTAACAATGTCAATGACATCATCATTCACATTACCAATGGTTCCACCGTTGACTTGACCTTGAGTTGCGGGTAAGAATCCGCTCAGAATATGACGCACTTGATCGGGTGTCGACAAATCTTTCGGCGAATAACCCGGATCTTTTTGCAAGGTAGTTAACGCATTAACCACTTGATCCGTTTTAACTACTTCACTGCCTTCAGGGTAGGCGACTTTTCGATTCCCGATTAATTCACGCAACGTATTGAAAACCTCTTCACGAACCTCATCGCGTAAGTCATCTTTACTTTGCTTGTCGCTCTCAGCGGATTCGCTTTTCTCACGTTGCACGCGCTCGCGCTCTTGGCGGCGCGGACGCCGCTTGTGAAGATCCGGTAACACGCCTTTTTCGGCAAACTCTTCATTCACCTCTAAATAGACATCTTTTAAGCTGTCGACAACTGAGCGTTCAAACAACTTAAATACCACCAGTCGCGATTGCACATCCAACTCGAGGCTATGACTACTGGTCCGAAACGCTTCGGCAATAAACCGCGGGTCCAAAGGATTAGTTGATTGGGTAACTGAGACGTTGGTGCATAACGTGTCAAGGCGGGTACAGATGTGTTCAAGGGCAACACTGTTATCAGCCCGCCCTTTATTGACCATGGCATCAATTGCCAAATCTTCTTCTAAGTCATCCTCTTGCACCAAGCTCAAGCCATCCAAAGACATGGACTCAACGTTATCCACCGTGCGCTCTTCAATAACTGCCCCTAATTGCTTTTTAAAGGCGTACTCCAGCTCTTGCTTAAAAATATTGATAAGCCCCTGACGCTTGATCCGCACCTGGCGCATGGCATTAAAAAAAGTAACTTGATTGGACTTATCCGCCATATCGAACAGCTTGTCATCGGCTGAGTCGAGCATGCGATTAAGCAGCAGCACCAGCTCATTGACGGCCAGATCTTTGGCTTGCGTGACTAAATTAGACAAATTAACTTTCTCACCAACAAAGGTTTCATGGGAGTTTTGCGGGAAATGAACAACTTGGTTTTTTTTAGTCACAATCTTACTACCTCAGGGGACACTCACTTACGGATAAGTGGACAACATGATTAAAAAGTAGTCCAAAATCCTGTCTTGCTGTGTGACTGCTTTCACAAAGGCGTAAAATTTATCGACAAGATTATCGCGCATTAGAGATTAAGAATTAAAAATAGCGAACCGCCTCATTAATTCCATGCTAACGCGCCCTAATCAGCTATCTCATCGACCACTCAACGGAGACTCTAGACCCATACTCCTTCACTTCCGACTCCTAATCACAGTACAACGACTTTTCCCAACGCTGGATTCCAGCTAAAATGCACCGCTTGCATGTAAGAATAGACCAATCCAACCATAGTTTGAAATATCCACAATGATACCGACACCCGCAGCGAACGAAATAGCGCGCAATGTGCGCGATGCTCTGAGAGAAGACCTCGGAGCGATTGGCCGTGACTATACCGCCGAACTGATTAACGCCGAATGCATTGCCACCGCAACGCTGATTTCCAGAGAAGCTGGCGTACTCTGTGGGCAGGCCTGGGTCAATGAAGTATTTCAGCAGCTGGGCGGTAAGGTAGAGCTAACTTGGCACAAGGCTGAGGGCGATGTCATTGCTGCCGATGACATCTTATTAACCATGACCGGTCCTGCTCGTAGCATATTGACCGGCGAGCGGACCGCAATGAACTTGCTGCAAACATTGTCCGGCACCGCCACTGTGACCTCACAGTATGCGGAACAGCTGCATGACTCGACTTGTCAGCTACTGGACACGCGAAAAACCATACCGGGTTTACGCTTAGCGCAAAAGTATGCGGTAGCGGTGGGCGGTGGCCATAATCATCGTATTGGACTGTTTGATGCTTTTTTAATTAAAGAGAACCATATTGCGGCAGCGGGCTCAATCGCGCAGGCGGTGCGTAACGCTCGGCAGTTAAACAGTGACCTCAAGCTTGAAGTGGAAGTTGAAACCCTCGCAGAACTGGAGCAAGCCATTGCGGCAAAGGTGGATGTGATCATGCTGGACAATTTTAGCTTAACCATGATGACCCAAGCGGTCACCTTGGTTCGAGCGCTTGATGCCAGCATCAAACTGGAGGCCTCTGGCGATGTAACTCTAGAGACATTAGCCACAATCGCCACCACCGGGGTTGACTATATTTCTGTTGGAGCACTGACCAAGCATGTACGCGCGCTCGATTTAAGTCTGCGGGTTAACGTTCAATAAGGTGACTGCCCACCGTGGCTTTCTCATGCCAACTTATGAGCTGACCAAAAAGGTCCACTTACGCTCTAAAGTGACACTTTTTGTCACCCCATGTTACATAATGTGTCACTTTTTAATGGTGAAAAAGCGACTTACTTAACAGTTGTAACGATCTACCCCTCTAAACCCCTTTACTTTCATAGTGTTACTGATAATCTAATTTTTGGCACGTCTCTCGCATAGATAAGAGCGAAGTCAATTCACAACCTCATATTTGGAGTTTACACATGAAAAAAGTTAATTCAGGTTTCACCTTAATCGAGTTAATGATCGTTGTTGCAATCATCGGTATTCTTGCGGCTATCGCACTTCCTGCATACCAAGATTACACCAAGCGTTCACACGTTTCTGAAGGTTTAACCCTAGCCGCATCAGCTAAAACAGCGGTAACTGAGTACTTCTCTTCAGAAGGCGCTTTCCCAGCAGACAATGCTGCAGCAGGTCTTGCTGCAGCGGCTCAGATCACTGGTAATGCGGTAACTTCTGTTGCTGTAGTTAACGGTGTAATCACTGTTACTTACAACGCTAAAGTTGAAAACGGTAACACTATCGTATTGACTCCTGCGACAGCTGGTGGCTCTATTGGTTGGAGCTGTACTGGTGGTACTGTTGATACTAAATACCGTCCAGCAAACTGCCGATAATTCTTAGTTAGCAGTTTCCGGTGCGGCGGCATTCGCCGCACCTCACTCTTCTCCTAAATCTAAACTTACTTCCAAACAGATTAAAGAGGGCTACGCAATGAAAAACCAAGGTTTCACGTTAATTGAGTTAATGATTGTTGTGGCTATCATCGGCATTCTCGCCGCCATCGCACTACCGGCTTACCAAGACTACACCAAACGTACCTACGTTTCAGGTGGATTACAGTTAGCACAAGAAGCGAAATCTTCTGTCGCGGAATATTTTTCCTCTGAAGGCACATGGCCTGCAGATAATACCGCTGCCGGACTGGCCGCTGCTAATACCATTACTGATACTGCCGTCACTTCAATTGCCGTCGCAAATGGTGTCATTACGGTTCAGTTTAATAATAAAGTCGCTGCGGGCGCTACCGTGACACTCTCCCCATCCACTGCTTCGGGCGGATCGATTGCTTGGAGTTGTACCGGTGGTACGGTTGATGCTAAATATCGACCTTCTAACTGCAGATAAGATCGGCTCTTACACTCAGCACTTTTAACTAAACATTTTTAGGTTATTGGCATCGTCTGATTGCCGCGGCTAGCATTCTTCACTAAGATTAGGCTTTTCCACCTAACTAGGCTTTTTAAAGTCACACAATAATAATGGCTGCTAGCATGACCGTTTTTAAACTAATCTACCGCAACCCTATCACTTGGCTTTTGCTTCTTTGTTTAGCGGTTATTGCTATTTATCTTCCCGGAGTCAACGGCCCTTTTGTATTTGATGATTTTCACAATCTCGCACCGCTAGAAAACGGCATTAATGACTTTACCAGCTGGAAACAGTTTGTGTTTAGTGGCGGTAGCGCTACCGGACGCCCATTAGTATTTGCATCGTTTACTCTAAACGCGCAAAGTTGGCCAGCAGACCCCTTTGCATTTAAGCTCACCAATATATTGATCCACTGCTTAAACTGCGTCATTTTATTTTTCTTTTTACGCAACTTAGTAACGCGCGTTAATCAGGGTACTGCGGCCAGTCAAAACAACACTATTGCGCTACTGTTAACATTTTTATGGGCAGTCAGTCCTTTGCATGTCACCGCTATTTACATGGTTGTGCAGCGAATGACCTTATTGAGTGGAACGTTTGTATTGCTGGCCATGTGGTACTACACATCGAGTCTCAATAAACATTCATCGTTTACCTTAAAAGAAGCTGCATTACTGGTCCTAGCGCTCGCTGGCTTTGGTCTATTAGGCATACTTTCAAAAGAAACCGCTGTTTTACTGCCTTTATTTTTGTTTACCCTAAACTATACGCTTTATCGCGACACCCAGTTTATCAGTCCTACAGTAACCCGTTTTGTAAACTACTCGTTATTACTATTTCCTTTTGCCTTTTTATTCATTTCATTATTTATCTTCGGTAAACGGTTGGATGGTTTATGGGAAGTTCGTGACTTTACCATGAGTGAGCGTGTAATGACTGAGCTGAGAATTTTACTCGATTACTTACACTCAATTTTGATCCCGAGCGTTTCCAGCTCAAGCTTGTATCACGACGATATTGTCGTATCGAAAGGTCTGTTTGAACCGATTTCTACGCTTATCTCACTACTGGTTATCCTTGCTTTATTGGTCGCACAGTTTATCTTCCGCAAGAAACAGCCATTACTCACCTTAGGCATCGTTTGGTTTTTCGGCGGCCACTTACTAGAGTCTACGGTTCTGCCGCTTGAGCTGTATTTTGAACATCGTAATTATATTCCCATGCTTGGTGTTGTTTTTATTATTATGCACCTTATTGTGATGATAAAAGACTCTCATGCACCAAAAGTCGTCGCTTTTTTATACGCGGGAGTCATCGGCTTTGTCACTTGTTTAATTACGCCATCTTGGAAGAGCGAATTAGTTTTATTTAATACGTTAGCGCTCGACAAACCCAAGTCGGTTCGCGCGCAGCTAGAAGCCGCTCGCGTTTGGCTATATGACATGGGCTCGCCTCTTTCAGCACAAAAATTTATCCAAACCGCAGTCGACAATAAACCATTAAGCACCAGTGCCAACTTACGTTTACTGCATGTTAAGTGCTATATCTTAGATGGTGAACCCGCGATTCAAGACTTAAGTTTATTTAAGAAAACTGATTTTACTTACGGCGCTACTCTTCCCATTGCCAATGTCATTGAACTTAAAGAGCGCGACCGTTGCCAAGGCCTCGAAAACAAACGGCTCATCCAAGCGATTGAGAATTTAATTGTAAACCCTAAGTTTCAATTAAGCGCCACACAAGAATATTTGAATGGCTTATTAGCCAAAGCGCTACTCATTGATAAACAATATAATGCATCAATAGCTAAAGCCGACTTAGCTTTTTCAATCAACCCAAATCCGAGTTGGTTACTGGTTAAACTTGAAAACTTACTCGCCACGAATGATTTAGCGGCGGCAAAGCGCATCGTACAAGAAATTGAGTTCCTAAAGAGTGGTAACCAACGTTCGATGTCTGACATGGAAGAAGAAAAGTTAGCCACGATTCAGGCATTTTTAGCAGAGCAAGAATAACCAGCCGTGAATAAAAAATATTTAATTATATCCACTGGACGCACCGGTACACTTTTTTTTGCAGATCTTATTAATGCCTTGCGTCCGCAAGTGATGGCGGTCCATGAGAGTCGCTACTCTCGGCTATTTTGTATACTGTCTCACTTCACGCTCGCGCGGTTATTCCCGCGATCGTTACTAAGGTTTCTTTGGCGCAAGTTAAATCAGCATCAACATGCCGAGATCATTTATGACGCGAATAATATGCTTTATGCACTGCCCTATTTAATTCCAGAGGCATTTGCTGAGTATAAAATACTCCATATTTTTAGAACCCCAGACGATTATGCCGAATCACATTTGCGATTTAGCAAACAACGTTTGAGATCTTTTATTGCCAACTACCTCATTCCACTTTGGCAGCCCAACGGGTATTTCCATGGCAAGATCTTACTATGGCAATGGTACCGCATGTCTAAGCGTGAAAG
>JABXHQ010000066.1 GCA_013373545.1 Gammaproteobacteria bacterium | reverse complement strand
GGTACCGCCTTCAAGCGCGCTAGACTAAAGCTGCTCGTTGAGCCAATTCAGCGCAGCACGGCGACTGGCAAAACACTCAATGTCGTTAAATCCGTAAGGCCGGCTGGCACTTTTGTACAGTTCGGCTAATTGCCGGACAAACGGGTCGGACGTAACAAAAGCCGCTTTGTAAACTACTCCGGGCACTTTAAACAGTTTTTGTGCGTGTGAAAGAATCCCTTCAAATTCCTGAACCGAGACTTCAATGTCGACTTCAGAAAAATCATACAAACGCGTGTAGACTTGTTGCTGCGGCTGAAGCTTTTTAACTTCATCGAGCAGCGCAACGACGTCATCACGTTGCAGTGTTCCAGAAACATAAATATCAATGCGTTTCTCATGGTCATTCTTTGACACTTTAATGAGATCGCTTAACGAGTCATGACTGGAATGATTCATTTAACACCTCAATTAACAAGCAGCGCGCACAGTAATGATCTGACCAGTTCCCGTCAAGGTTTACGCGGTGAAAAACACCCGACAATCTCAATCCTGCGATAAATCTCACTCAGAACGTTTATTGATGCTAATAAAGACAATCCGCTTAGACAAAAAAGCGTTCAAGCTCCGCGCATTGGTACTATGTGGTTTTGGTTTCAAGGAATAGAACATTTAGATTAATCTTATCGAACCTTTAACCAGGCTTCACTCGCTATAATGCATTCACATATTGATTCACTACAGAGGGCATTATGGGCTTACTGGTCGACGGAAAATGGCAAGATAAATGGTACGATACTGAATCCACCGGCGGCAAATTTAAACGCCAAACATCCTCGTTTCGACAGTGGATCAGCGCAGATGATGAGACCTTTGTGCCCGCCGCCAATCGATACCATCTCTACGTTTCGCTCGCTTGTCCTTGGGCTCATCGCACCTTGATTATGCGCAAACTAAAAGGCCTAGAGTCTTTGATCAGTGTCTCCGTGGTTAATCCTTACATGCTCGAACATGGCTGGACCTTTGCACCACATCAAGGCGTGATCCCGGACCCGATATTTAACGCCGACTACCTTTATCAAATCTATTTGCATGCGCAAAGCGACTACACCGGACGCGTTACGGTACCGGTGCTATTCGACAAACAAACGCAGCAACTCGTCAATAATGAGTCGGCCGACATCATGCGCATGCTCAACAGCGCATTCAATGACTTTGCAACATCAGACTATGATTTTTATCCGCAAAGCCAGCGTCCTGCCATCGATGATCTCAATCAATTTATCTACAACAAAATTAATAATGGCGTTTACAAAGCGGGGTTTGCCACCAAGCAAGAAGTTTACGAAGCCGCCGTTGACGAGCTGTTTGACGCACTGACTGAGCTTGACGTGCGACTTGGTAAACAGCGTTACCTACTGGGCGCAAAAATTACCGAGACCGACTGGCGTTTGTTTACGACTTTGATCCGTTTTGATCCGGTTTACGTTGGACATTTTAAATGTAACCTAAAGCGCATTACAGACTTCAAAAATTTAAGCGGCTATCTAAAGGATCTTTATCAAATTCCGGGAATCGCTGAGACCGTTAATATGCATCATATTAAGCATCACTATTACGGCTCTCACAAGACCATAAATCCAACGTTAATTGTCCCCAAAGGACCAACGCTCGACCTACAGTCGGCACATCTCCGAGAGCGCTTGAGCTAAGAGAAATAAACTAATAGCTTTTCAGCGTCAGGCTGATATATTTAACAGTAAAAACATACAAGGATTACTGTTGACGCTTGTATCGCACCCTGTCAGCAAAATGCTGATTGGTTGTGTGGGTTACTTTGGCTTCGCACAACTGGGCTTATTATTTGCAATTCCCCCCGGGTTTGCCAGTGCAATCTGGCCGGCTGCTGGTTTCGCCTTGGCGCTTTATATCACTTTTGGCCGCTGGGTCCTTCCGGGCATTTTTGCCGGCAGTGTCGGTGCCAACTTATTAATAGCTTCCTCGCTCGAGGGCTTATTAGTGTTTGAAACCTGGTTGCTGCCCGCAATTATTGCTGCCACCAGCGTTTTACAACTCATCCTCTCGAAATACTTAATGCGTCGATGGTTAACTTTTCCACTAACACTGCATGACGTCACTTTTATCTCGCGTTTTTTCTTTATCGTTGGTCCCCTAGGTTGCCTTACCGCAAGCTTACTATCGAGTATCACCATTGTTTGGATAAACCACCTCAGTTTTGATCATTGGCTGGTCACTTGGTTTACTTGGTGGGTGGGCGATACCTTGGGCGTTCTGTTTTTTACTCCCATACTATTGATACTGTTTAATGCACCCGCTATCCATAAAATTCAGCAACCGTTACGCATTGTTTTTCCAGCACTGGCTCTATTTATAATTATGAGCAGCATTTTTGCTTATGCTCGAAGTAACTTTACACAGACACGGCAAAGTGAATTCAACGAAATTTCCGCGCAGTTTATTAGCCAAACAAAAATATATGAAAATACCGTCAAGCAATACTTGTATGCCCTTTCAGGGGTGTTTTCTATTGACGATAATCTCAGTCGCCAGGACTATCGTCGTTACGTCGATTCAATCAATCGCTCTCAGCTCGTTACTCGCGCTGTTGCTTGGATCCCGAAAGTCCCACATCAACAGCGCGCTGACTTTGAGCAATCACTAAAGCGAGAAGGATTCAGTTCTTATAAAATACGCAGTATTACCCGCGACAACCACATTGATGTAACCCCAAAACAAGACTACTACTTACCCGTTTATTACACTGAACCCTTAGCGGTTAATCAACGAGCGGTTGGACTCGATCTAAAATCTCACCCAATTATTTCGAGCACCCTCAATCAAGCCATTGAGCTCAATCAAGCGACAATAACGCCGAAACTTCGGTTAATTCAAGCACTTGATAAATTTACCGGAATGATTGTGTACTATCCGGTTTTCAACGATAAAAACACTAATGAATTTCGAGGCATGGTCGAAGTCGTCTTAGAAGTTGATCAGGTATTCAGTGCCATTAAAGATCAAGTGAGCAATCAAGATTTTGAGTATCAAGTAGTATGGGTCGATAACGACCGAGAATCGATTGCGTTTCAAAGTAATGCCTATCGTACCAATGCTCAGTTTAAACACCGCATTGATATTGAATTCTTTAACCGAGAGTACCACTTTTATTTTCAGAGCAACCAAACATTCGACAGTGAAACTATTGA
Source organism: Gammaproteobacteria bacterium (assembly GCA_013373545.1). GTDB lineage: Bacteria > Pseudomonadota > Gammaproteobacteria > Enterobacterales > Kangiellaceae > Pleionea. The sequence continues at coordinate 3,570 of JABXHQ010000066.1, read as the reverse complement.
TTGGTTTAGTTGGATTATTTTAGTGCTGGGCAGTTTAATCAGTTTACTTTGTTTTGTATTCATCATGTTGATGACCCACTCAGGACGTCGATTAAAGCAGCTCGTCGAAGAGCGAACCCATGAACTTGAGGCTAGTAATCTTAAGTTGCATAACGCTAATGAAGCAAAAAGTGTATTTCTGTCCAATATGAGTCAAGAATATCGCGCGCCTCTCAATGCGGTTATTGGGTTCTGCCAAATTGCTAAAACAGAAGTGAGCGATCCAGTCGCGTTAAATTACTTTGATAAGATAGAAAGTTCAGCCTATTTACTGGTCGATATTATTAATTCCGTTTTGGATTACAACAAAATAAAGAACGGTCGCTTTATTTTAAGCGAAGTGCCTTTTTCACTCGAAGATATTGCAAACAAAGTCGAGCGACTCTTCTCATATCGGGCAGAACGAAAGGGCGTCGAGTTTAATATTATTCGCTCAGCTGAAATTACTGAACAAATGTATGGCGATCCCATTCGCTTAGAACAAGTTATTGTTTACCTGGTGGAGAATGCTTTGAAATTCACTGATCAAGGTGAAGTTCAAGTAGCATTTGACGTTGAACATAGCGACAACGGCGATTACTTAGTGTGCATTTCAATTGCCGATCAGGGTGCTGGCATTGAAGAAGAAAAATTACGTCATATTTTCGATGCCATTGATCCCAACAATGAGCGCGCTCTTGCAGAACTCACTGGCTCCCGGTTGGGCCTAGCAATTATTAAGGTTCTCGTAACTATGCTAGGTGGCACCATCACTGTAGAAAGTGTTAAAAATCATGGTAGCGAATTTTACCTGACTATTCCGTTAAAACGCTTGCCATCGAATAAACAGATTGAGCCAGTCTATAAACAACAAATGACGACAGAAAAACCGTATGCCAATATCACCGCGCTACTGGTTGAAGATAATCATGTGAATCAATTAATCGCAAAAAAATTACTAGAGATTTATGGCGTCGCGGTCGCAGTTGCGGATGATGGCATGCAAGCATTAAGAGCCCTTGAAAAACGTCGCTACGACATAATTTTTATGGATTTGAAAATGCCCAATCTCGATGGCTTTGGCGCTATCGAAGAAATTCATAAACGTTCCGAATGGAATAATATCCCTATCGTGATTATTTCTGCCGCAACAGAAGAGTCAGCACTTAACCGAGCAAATGAGCTTGGTATCGAACACTTTATTACCAAGCCCTATCAAAAAGAGCAATTATTGCAAGTATTGCAAGCTTACTTTGTTAACGAATAATTATTGGCAACCGCGTTGCTCCCGTTGCTCGTCGGTCAGAGGAAACAGATAATAATTTAACCGCTGCTCGTTACTCAGACAGTATTCATTAATAGGTAGTGCATTTCGAGCTTTTTTCGCTAGCTCATCATCAATGATTTCAACCGTGTGCAGCACTGGTTGACTATAACTTTTTCCTTCGATAAATGGGTGATAGGCTTGGCTTTGAATTAACAAAATGCGCTTACCATCACTAGCAACGGTTTGCCCAGCATCGTAGGGAAATGTTAAATATCGTTGGTGATTGTTGGTCAAATAAACTTCGACGCCACTTTTATTGAAAAAATAGAAGCGTGCATCATGGGAAAAACTTACATCCAGATTACCATCAAAACTGCGTGGGGCCTTAATTGGCTGTAATGATTTTTTATCCAGATAATGAAGTTTTTTCCCGTCACTAAGTAGCAGTAGAAAGTTCACCCGAGAATGGCTAGTCACTTGTTTGATTTCACCCTCGATTTCATCGCTTGTTTGCAATGATTGATCGGCCCATAAATAGCGGTGCAGTTGGTTAGTCTGGCAAGTAAACCAAACGGCAAGTTGCGGCTCAGTGTAGACAATTTTACAATTTTTCATCGCATCAGAACCGGGTATTGTGCGCGACTCTCCTTGTTGGACAATTTTCGGAGCACTATCGCGCTCCATAATAATTAACGTATCCAAAGAGTCGTTTAATGCGAAGTCATTCAGCGTGGTTGACTCACTATTTTCCCACAGCACAGTGTCCTGATTTACAAAGTCATCGCTTAAGTCTGCTTGCTCACTAGGCACAGCCGCCAGCGAAAATAGTTTCGATTTTAAATAAATTCGTTTTGGTTCACGCCAACTATTATGATAATAAACGAGGTTTTCGGCGTTGACTATTTTTCCCTTGGCACTATCTGCGATATTCGGATGGAGTAAAGTTAACGGCTGTTGCTTCTCGATACTATAACCAACTATTTGATCATCCCAACATTGATAAGTCATAATTGAGCCGTTAGCCCACCACTGGATATCACCGTTAATTCGGCAATTCAAATTAACTTGCGCCATTACGGTCATTGAGTTCAGATCAATGATATCGATGCGACTATCTTGATCGATGGGACGCAATACCGCCTTACTGCCATCGGCACTTAGCTTGGCCGAATAATTATCGTATAACGTTGGAAATTTCTTGCTTTGATAAACAGCTTCGGTACTCCATATACCCACTTTGCCATCGAAACGATCGGTGGAAACTAAATATTTTGAGTCTGCAGAAAAGCTAAATGATTGATCGCTATTGAGCTTTAGTTTGTTCACTAATAACCCACTGGTTAAATCCCAAATATAGACCACTCCGAAGTGTACGGTTGCGAGCTTTTTACTATCCGGAGAAAAGACTAAGTTCGTCATATCACCTCCGGCTCGAATGAAAAAAGATGATTGTGACGGTTGATGGAAGACGCCAATCTCTTTACGAGACTGAGTATCTATTGCAAACAACGCAAAGTACTCGAAATTAGGACTGATAGCCGCATATTGTTGTTTGTTCTGATTAACCGTTTTACCTGTTTCAATCTCAAATACGGCAAAGCCTTCATCTTGTAGAATTAGAATATTATCATTATCAAAAGTTGTGTTTTTTAGGTGTTCAGGAACAAAATTACTGCTCGATTGATGTTCGAACACTAGCTGTCCATTACTAATATCGATCACTTGCGTCCAATACTGATACGCATCTTTGATTTGTTTTATAGCCTCGTAAACCAAAAACCGCTTACTCACTGACAGTTTCGGCTTGGAAGAAAAGTAAGGCGCAATCACAGCTTGCTGATAATCCAATGTGTTCGCGATAAAATTCCAGCGCAGTAAAGTGCCGTCTCGTGCAAGCGCTAACACAACCTGATCGGTACTCACACTGATCAAGTGCTCGATCATCTTGTCTGATTTAAAACGAGTGATGGTTTTATCTGGGATGGAATAAACAATTAAATCTCCGTATTTTGTCGCGAGGAATAGTTTATCTTGCGCTTCATTGACTGTCGCTACCGAAAATCCATCACGGCCGGTAAGCGGAATATCGAGCATTAATGGAGGCTGAGACGATTGCAAAGACTCGATCAGCGCTTGCTTTTCACTCACGACTATCATTTTTTTTTGCGACAAAAACTCAGCGAATAAAACTCTTTCAGGATAAGTAAAACTTGCCTTTTTACGATTCCAAAGCACCGCTTCACGCAACGCAGATAGCTGCTCGACTACAGGACGCTCACCGCCAT
>JABXHQ010000129.1 GCA_013373545.1 Gammaproteobacteria bacterium | reverse complement strand
TTAGTGCAAAAGTCACAACAAACCGCTACCCGCGATACCTTATTGGGCTTTACCCAATATGTTGGCAGCATGTTAACCACCGCTACTCGCCTGCATCGCTTAGCGATTGAAAAGCAAAAACCAGATCTTGAACGTGAGCGTGGTTATCAAGAGCGTGACCTTAAATCTTTTGAACAATCGTTACAGCGTATCGATCGTCGCTTTGATGCTAAAGTTGAATCAGCCTTGGTGTTCAATTTACTTAACCGTTATGCACAGTTGCCTAAGCAACAACGGATCGTAGACATTGATGAATTTTTCGGTATCGCCGACGGCTACAAACCAGAATTATTGAAAGCTAAACTTTCCAAAATGTATGCTGACACTGAGCTAACTAATGCCCAAACTCGCCTAGCATGGATGGATAAAACGGTTGCAGATTTTTCCAATAGCCAAGATCCCTTTATTCAATATGCCGTAAAAACTTATGCCGCTCGCATGGCGCTTGAAAAAGCCGACAAAGAGCAATCAGGTCAACTGGCTACCATTCGCCCTAAATATATGTCGGCTATTATTGCCTTCAACCAAGCGCGAAACCAGCCGGTTTATGCGGACGCCAACAGTACCCTGCGCGTGACCTTTGGAAATGTTAAGGGCTATCAACCAAAAGATGGTTTGTATGCTGTACCCTTCACCACTTTAGAAGGCATTGCGCAAAAAGATACCGGTGAATGGCCATTTAATTCGCCACAAAAGCAACTGGATTTAATTGCGAAAAAACAATACGGTGCTTATTTTGATAAAGCCGTTGGCTCGGTCCCGGTTAACTTTCTCGGAACTTTAGACATTACTGGCGGTAACTCTGGCTCGCCAACGCTTAACGCTAAAGCCGAATTGGTTGGCTTAGTGTTTGATGGGGTTTATGAAAGCATTATTGGCGACTGGGACTACGATCCTGCGTTGAATCGCTCCATTCATGTCGACGCCCGTTATATGCTTTGGGTCATGGAAAATGTTGATAACGCCAACAACTTAATCGAAGAAATGGATATCATTCGTTAGTCGCGATGACCGCAAACTCGACAATAAAAAAGGGACCTGAAGGTCCCTTTTTTTACACCTTAATTAACATTACTGCCAGCGAGCAACAACCGATACATTGGCGTAATCGCTGTAAGCTCGGATACTGACATACCACACGCCCGCTTGTGGGCTGGATAACTGACAAGACTCTTCGTTACCCCAGCGATAAGGCCTGCAGTCATAGTTACTGGTTGTCGGTTGACTGCCTTGGCGCACGTACAAATCCGCATCACCACTACCGCCACTGAGCGTAACCGTTAACGTAGACATATTAGCCGGCAAGGTTATAGGAAAGTGCTGCCATTGCCCCGTTGCACCACTGAGATTGGTTTCGGAAAACTCTCCTCCAGGTGCTGTTTGCGAATACTGCGCGACTAAAGTCAAACCAGAATAGGCGCTATAACCTCTTAACATCACGTAATACACACCCGCTTGCGGTGTATTAAAACTACAGGTCTCATTGTTGCCATTGCGATAAGGTCGGCAGTCGTATTCCGAAGTGGTGGGCTCAGCACCAAAGCGAACGTAAAGATCAGCGTCACCCGTGCCACCGTTAATCGTAAACGTTAACCCAGAGGCATCACTTGGAACCGAAAGTTGATAAATAACTTGTTCGGCTTGAGCACCTGATAAATCCACTTTTGGTACGCCATTTTCGAGTTGATTATTAGCGGCCGAGTCAACCACAACGGTTTTAACGATTTGATCAGTGTTACCTTGATTATCAAAAACCGTTAAAGTCACTGAGTAGCTGCCGGGAGCGCTAAAATCGTGACTCACTACTTGAGCACTTGCACTGTCTCCGTCACCAAACGTCCATTGGTAACTGACAATATTGCCACTGCTTGAAGCCGCGTTAAAATCACAGCTCAACTGAAAACAGGCATATTCAAAATTCGCCTCAAGCGAGGGCGTGCCATCGGTGATGTTTAAAAACACGGCTGAAACGGCACCCGTATTATCATTACTGTCAACGCCGCGAACATACACAATATGTTCACCTAGCGCTAAACCGGTAGTATCAATTGCTCCACTAACGGCTTCACTTACTGAATTAAAGTTGCCATCGGAAGCGGCAAGAGCATAAGCAGTTGCACCGGCTTGCCATGGTGGCGTATCGATAAAGTACTCAGCCGCTTTAATTGGCTGCGAAGGCTCACTGCCATTACGAGTACTAAAGCGGTTATCACTTACCGTTGCAGCAATGTCTACCGTGGTGCCGGCGGGTACCCCGGCATCAGAAGCATCATTACTTAATGCTAAATTCAGCGTATCCGGACCACGTGGAATTAGATAAGGTGCGCGCACGACTTTCGCAGCATAAATTAATGCCGGGAGATTGTCAGGATAAATGGTATTGTTATAGGTTGAGCAGTTTTGAAAAAAACTGGTTCCTAACTCAAAGGTAAATGCCGCAACCCCTAATTCGCTGTAACTCACGTTATCACTGGTGCCATCGGTCGGATATAAACCGATTGATTGTTGCGGTAGATAACCATTAAAAAAGGCAAACTTACGCCCTAAAGTTGTCAAAGCAGTGCCATTCGGTGCGGCACTGTTTTTATCTCCCCAGGGCCACAACACCAACTCACTATAACTGTGCAGGTCAATGTGGATCCCACTGGTATCGACGGGCGCTGCATCACTATCATTGCTGCCGCGCCGGTCTGGCCAAAGACTCCTCACATAGGTTTCCAGCGCTTGAATTTCCGGTTCCGAGCCAGCACTTGGACCACGGTAAGTACTACTACATTGTGAACCACTGGAGCCTTGTCCATTGGTGATATTCCAGCGATCGGTAAAATTGCGGTTAAGATCAGCACCACGACTGGACGAAGTTGCTCCACAATAATTTTGATTGGTATTTTTTCGCCAACTGCTTCCGGCTTCAGCACGCTTGCGTCCGTCCGGATTAGTTTGCAGCATCAAATGCACTTCGTGATGATCTAAAATCCAGCGCGCATCGGCATTGGTTTGATATTGATTGAGAAGCCAGCGTGCAAAGTCTAAATTCAGCGGAGCTGTCGTGTACTCTCGCGCATGTATCGCGCTATTAATAAACAGCTTCGGCTTATTGCCACTGGTTGCTTGATTGGTTAGCTTTAATACGCGAATATCGTATCCGCCGTTTAAGTTAATTTTTTCCCATGAATCCCCCACATCAATCCAACTGGCCAACTGAGGATTATCGGTCACCAATTGTTGTGCAGCAGAGAAAGTTTCTTCGACTGTTTCATAACAACTGTAACCCGGGATCGCAGTAGTCGTTGCGGATGAATTCCACTGTTGATTCGCTGACTTTAAACGTTGCTGAATTTGCTGCGCAAACTGGCTGTCTTTGACAACTTTAAACTTATCACGCTGCAACCGCTGCAGTTGTTTGTTATCGAGCTGCAACACAACATAACCTTGTTGTTGCTCTGTCATCATGAGCTGCCCATGAAAACTCACCACGAGCTTCACCCGCATGGCGTCGTCATGGTAGTAGACACGATAATAATTATCTAAGGCCTGCTCTTGTTCGAGAATTTGATTGATATCTTGCTTTAAATAAAGTGACGCCTCGGTAGTGGCGACTGTTTTGTTGGCTGAAGCAATGCTAGGAATACTGCCTATAGACCCAAGCAATGCAATCATAATCCAATACTTGTTCATTGTTTGGTCCTCTTTGATCATTATTTTTTATTCACACTTATCGTCATTAAATTGCAACAGTGCCGTTTTAGATTAGACTTTAGCGCCGAAGCTGCTGAGATATTCAACGATTTGTTTAGTCTTGAGATAAAACCGCTTTGCCCTTCGAGATGACATAAAAAAAATAATGACCCGGTTCGTTATTTTGCTAGACTTGGCATATGGATAAATCCATTATGTCGACCAAAGGTGCCTCATGATGTTGTATCGAACCAAGCTAAACGTCCTCTGCACAATCGCTGTTCTTTTAGTGAGTCTGGGTAATATCAACAAACTGTCCGCAGTTACACCCGCACCATGGCAACTGATGCCAATGCAAGACCATGAAGCAGGTGGTGAATGCGGTTGTTACTATTATTTAGACAATCAGAATAAACCCGAAGCCTTTGTGTTGTACTGGCCGTTTTATGACGGGCAAGGCAAAATAAAAATAGATGGCACAATACAGTCGCTTAACGTGGTAGACGACGACATCCTCAAGCAGGATTATGATCCCAACGCCGTAAAGTTTACCTTGAGCAATTCTGAAACAACCGTATCCGGTGTGTGCCAACAATTTGATATTTGCTCCGACAACGAAGATTGTGAGATTACCGGCTATCGCGGCACTCTAACCGTGCAATGGCAACAGCAAACTCGTCGCTTCGCCATTCGCGGTAGTTGTGGCTGTTAACCCTTATTTCTGCTAATTCCCTAAGTAACTATCGACACATCGGATGTGTCGTTTTTCATCTAATTTCATTAAGAGATATAAAATTCTTTTCAACCTCTCAACGGTGCTGCAACGCCATTATTTTAATTCACCTAAAACAGCCTGTCGGTTAGCGACTAATCCTCATCTAAGCGCCATTACAAGGCTATTGTGCATCTGAAATTAGCTGTGCAACACTCATTTGGTCCTCGTATTTGTGCTGTTGCGAAGATACCCATTTTGGTTATTCAGAGGATAAACTATGAAAATTAAATTATTAATGATCAGCTTAGTATCACTGCTTTGTAGTTGGGCAGCTTTAGCTCAGCCGCATGATGGCATTAGCGTTAAGGTAAAAGCGTTAAAAGCGCAGATAAACAGTACCGAGGACGTATTGGTGAAAGTGTCCATTCACAATCGTAGCGGTGACACCCAAACCATCTTAAAGTGGTATCTTCCCGATGCTAACGGCCAAATCGAAGATGATATCTTCACCATCACTCGTGACGGGGTCGCCATCGACTATTTAGGTCGCCATTACAAGCGTCCCGCCGCGACCGGTCAAGACTATTTGCAGCTCGCGCCGAATAAAAAAGTCACCTACACCGTTGAGTTATCGGGTGTCTATGACTTCTCAGAAGCGGGTGAGTATCAAATTAATTTCAATGCTCACAGCTTTAACTTGTTTCAAAACGATATGCGCCGCAAGCCAGCGTTTACCGCATTGAAAAGTGACAACACCGCATTTGTATTTTTAACCCAAGCGCGCAAAGGAAAGCCTTGTAATCCACGTAAAGAGGACTGTGGTGGTAATGGCGGTGGCGACGATGTTAGTTTCACCGGTAGTTGCAGCAACTCAGAACAAAACGCTATTTTGACCGCTCTGGATGCGGCTAAATCGATGACCAACGATTCGGTTTCATACCTTAATGGCGCTTCGGGTCCGCGCTACACCACTTGGTTTGGTGAGTATACCAGCAGTCGCTGGAATAAAGTGGCAAGCAACTTTGATGCAATCAAAGACGCCTTAGATAACAAGCCGAAAACTTTCGATTGCGGCTGCAATCAAAACTACTTTGCTTACGTCTACCCTTCGCAGCCCTACACCGTTTATCTGTGTCGCGTATTTTGGCAAACATCTACAACTGGCACCGATTCTAAAGCCGGTACCATCATTCACGAGATGAGTCATTTTAATGTCGTTGCTGGTACCGATGATATTGTATACGGTCAAAGCGGCGCCCAAGCATTAGCCGATAGTAACCCGGCAGATGCGATCAAAAATGCTGACAGTCATGAGTATTTTGCCGAAAACACTCCGTCACTCGATTAATTCGTGACGCTTAGCATCAACCCGGTAGACGCCGGGTTGATGTCTTAACCGATTAAAATACCCTGCTTTACTTTAAAAAAAGTAACCATTAAAGTAGCTGCCATAGTCTTGGGAGCTTAACATGTTAAAAGAACTATTCATCGCCTTGTTTTATGCTGGCCTACCCTTTTTTATTGCCAGCTGTTTGATGCTGTATTGGGCACGTGCTAAAGGCTACCGAGTGCGCTATCAGAATGAAAAGAAAAGCGCGATTAAAAATGAACAAAAGCCACGCCAGCTCAGTGCCGAAGGTGTCATTATGAATCGCTGGCTAGCCTTTGGTGGCGGTTATTACGGCATGATGGCCTTTGTTACTTATGTTCATGTCGAGGTGATCGATATTTATGCTGCCTTCAGTCGTTTTGAAAGTTTTGCCCAACTGATTGACGCACTATCTGTAAGTTTTTTAATTGGTTTAATTGTCGAGGCCTTTAAAAATTTAATCACCGCGTTTCTATGGTTCACCTACTGGGATGATGTGTACACCATCTCATACGGTTGGATTTGGTTAGCCGTTACCTATGCTAGCTTTCTACTCGCCGAAGAAGTCGTACCGCCGGCAGGATCCGATCTTGACTCGACCCTCGATGCTAATTGATACCCGCCGTCAAACGCTGTACCTGGCGTAAGGCATAATCATCGGTGGCATCAATCGCCAACACGCGCTCAAAAGTTGCAACGGCCGCTTGATTTTGGCCTAACTTCATTTGGTCAAAACCGCGCCGCTTGAGCCAATCCGTGTACTCTCCATGAAACAAAGCCTTATCGATTGTCGTTAAAGCTTGTCGATGAAATCCGCGACGACTTAACGACTGCGCGCGATAGTACCATTCAAACCCAAGCAAACTGCGCAATTGCGGATTTTGCTTAACGTAACTTTGGGCCGCAATTGCTTGCTCCCGAATAGTTTCATAATCGCCGCCCCACTTCGGAGAGTTGAGAAATAATAATCGGGCACGCGGATAATAAGCAGCTGGAACATTTTGTTCCATTTGCTGTAGCCACGTTTTAATATTTTCGCGCTCTGATTTATCGCCGAAAGGCAATGAAAATAAAGTTTCATAAATCAATGGCAAGTCGCTTTGCTTATCAAGAGCACTTACAGCTGGCGCTTTCGATCGCTGCATCAGAGTTCGAAAGTCGGCGATGGCTTCGTTGCTGGTATTTTTTGCATAATCGCCACCACGCACTTGCCATGCGATGGTTTGCCAAGTGCGCGCTATAGCTAAATCAGCATAACTCGACTCGGTTGCGGCTTGCCATTGCGTCAATAACGGTATGTAAGATTCATTATCGAGCCCAAGTCGCCAAAGAATTTTTCGATAGTGATATTCCGATATCCGCTGTTGCTGATACAAACCATGCAGTTGTGCAAAGTATTTATCCAGCTGAGTGAACTCTTGTTGCTGCAACAGATTTATTATGTCGCTCTGTGACCATTGATTATCGTGCGCATCACGACCATCGATTAAAATCCGATCTTGCCAGGCTTCGTAGCGTGCCGGCTGCGAGTAGCCAAATCGATAATCAAAATCATCACAACTGCCGCTTGCACAAAAGGTCACTACTTCTTCGCTCATATGCACAAAATCGTCACCTAACGTGCTTAGCTCATTGTTTACGCTCGGATCGCGAACCAACAGTAGCATGACTAACACCAACACACTCACAACCGCGGTTAACCACCACCATTGCTGTTTATGTGATTCGGGCAGCGGTTGAAAGTCGAGATCACTGAAAACTGCCAGCTCCTTTACGTCTTTTGCTGCTAAAGCGCCATGATCACGTTGATAAATTTCAGCCACTCCTTGCATCGAATAGCCGCCTTGAACATTGCCTTGGCTATCGCTTAACATCCAATCAACAACGCGTCGCAATGGTATCGCGCGACGGCGCATAATGATGTCTTCACCATTGTCGTCAAGATCTTCAAATGACGTTATCACTGATTCATCTTCAATCCCATGCGCGACACCCCAAATAGTCATCTCCTCACCCGAAATGGCATATTTAAATCGAATGCTCGCTTCAAAACGATGGCTATTCAATCCGTCAATAAATCGCTTAAGTTCATTTTGTGCTCGAGCAATCTGTTTAATCATTAACGGATCATTTTCATCGATTACCAACTCTTCAATACGCGGCTTAGCCTGCCAGCGACGGAGCCACCAAAAAGGTAATAATCCCCAAGCCAGGAACAAAGCAACCAATACAGCAACATCATTGTCGCCAGAAAAAATTCTGGAAGCCACCATAAAACAGGGAAAAAATGCCAGTAAGCTAACGATAGCGACAATTAATAAGCGAATCATTAAAAATCCTTGTGGTAAAAAAATCCTAATATAGAGCAGGTTTTATGCGGCTTAAGGGCACCTTCATTATGGATTAATGAGATAACTTCAACCGAGAGCGAACGCTCATTGCAGCCATTCCTTAGGCGATAAAATAAATTAGGCAGCATTAATAAAAATATCCCACGGTTTAACCAGTTACCGTTTGATCACTAATGCGCTACGAGATAAAGAATAAACATTTCCAGCTCCAAAGTCTAGTTTGGTATTCATCGCTTTGCGGTAAATAAATCACAATCAAGCGCTCAACCTTTCGATGCTGCATCACAAGATGTAATAATTTCTGGTGCGTAAAAATCTCAGTTTGCCAAAGCGTCGTGCGCGGTTGTTAGTAAGTCGCAAATCCTCTACAAAAAATCCACAACCATTGCTTTTGTTGACCAATTAGCGTTCATTGATACCCCACGTTGACCTAATGCTATGGAGAAACTCGACAATGAAAAAGCTATTCCCGGTGGCGCTGCTAACCGCGGCACTGTCTACCACCCTATCCGGTTGGACGCATACCCCACTTAATGAAATGCCGGATCTGACACAATTCCAAGAACGCGTTCTCGACAGCGAAGACTTACGCAGTTTCTACTATGACCAGCCGCTTGATATCGTCGATGTCCACTTACATCCTGGTAGCTATGATAAGCTCGGTCCAAAAGGCAAAGAGTTTGTCAAAAATGTCTTCCCGGTAAATTTGCCGGATGCATTGAAAATTCCCTTATTACGACTGTTCTCTTCGTTTCAATTAAATCCTTATGGTGCATTTATTGGAATTAAAAACGAATGCCGCAAAGCATCCGCTAATCATTGTATTTTATTTGCAACTTACGCCCCAGAAACTTGGGGTATAGAACCAAACGAAGACGTACTCGGCTACCTGGATGATTCTCGTAATGAGTTTAACGGTAATACATTTTTTTATGGGCTTGCCAGCCTCAGTGTTGCGGACTGGGAAAACAATGAAGCGACAAGTTTACAAAACCTCCGAGCCGCTTTATTACATCCTAAAATGGTTGGCGTAAAGCTAGCCTTTGCGCATACGTTAACGCCATTTGATGCGCGTGAGTACTACTCCATTTATGAAGTAGCCGAAGACTTAAACAAACCCATATATCACCATGTTGGTACTAGTCCACTGAGAAAGGTTTCCGATTTTGAAGAAGACGAGATTGAGTTTGTTTTACGGACCTTTGACCCAACCTACTTGGAAGATGCAATCAAATCATTCCCACGAGTAAAATTTATCATGGGTCATGCTGGAAATGATGCGAATCAAGAAGGCTATGATAAAGTTGATGAAGTCTTCGACCTGGCGGAAAAATATCCCAATGTTTATATTGAAATTTCTGCACTGGGTTCACAGCGCAGTGATCCTGACGGTAGCAAAATGTTAGCGATTCTTGATCGTGCAAAGGAATCTGAAATTATTGATCGAATTATTTATGGCTCCGATGGCCCTGGTAGTCCGGGTAATACTTCTAGTTACAAAGATCGCGTTATCGAAAGTCTAAAATTAGCTGAGTATACTTTCGATGAGGCACAACAAGTGATGGGTGGTAATGCACGAGCCGTATTTGGTTTGTAAGTTAACACCTTTCCCTAACATACCTATAATTTAGCTCTATCAAGGTGAAACGCTTTGCGCCATTAATTTTAATGGCGCTTTTTTCGTTTAATAAGTGTATCAACTATAGCAACGGACCTAAGTTTAATAACTGTGTTTCGCCGCTATTGTCGTCAACCTCATCATTATCGAGCAGATTATTTTGATTATTGTAGTGCTGCGTTAGCCATTGACGCTACTCACCAGCCACGCCATCGCCAACACAGCGGCAAAGCCTAATGAATAAGCCACTAGCAAATGCACAAAAAACTTTAAATAGCGTAAGAACGATAGTGATTCAACTTTGCTCATGGCCACGACTCCCGCCGCAGAGCCAATTACCAACAATGAACCACCAACGCCTACCGCGTAAGTGAGTGATAGCCATTCAAATAGCTCCATTGTCACCCCTGATTTTAGTAGCGCAGCAGTCAACGGAACGTTATCAAAAAGAGCACTCAACAATCCGATTAAATAATTAGCCGCTAGGGTTGGTAGTAAATCATAAAGCTTCGGAAAGTACATTAATACGCCGAGTTCTTTTAACATTCCAACTAACAAAAGCACACCCAAGAAGAACAACAGAGTATCGAACTCAATACGTCGAATATAATCGAGCACTAATTCATCTTTGTTGAGAAACTGCACCACTAAAAACATCAGCGAGAGTCCAAACAAAAAGGTCAAAACCGGTGGAATGGTAAACAAAATATTAAACATTAATGTGGCAGCGATGGTGGCTAGAAACAATCCAGAGATGAACCAATCACGGCCACTGGTGGTGATAGTTTTGCGTTCAAAAACGACCTTTCCTTGCAGTGGCCAAGCCAGTAAGATGGCTAAGCCAATCACCGACAACAGTGCCGGTCCGACTATTAATAACAAATCCACAATCGCCACTTTGCCGGCTAAAAAAATCATTAACGTGGTCACATCACCGGTGATTAAACTGACGCCACCTGCATTTACCGCAAAGACCACCAAAACAATGTAACGTAATCGCTTTTCAGCCGCCAACGGCAACCCAAGTAAGACACCAATACAGATGAGAGTGGCGGTAATGTTGTCGGCAAAGGAAGAAAATACAAACGCACTCAAGCCGACCAATAACATCAGCTTTTTCTCGCTGATTTGGTGCGGCATGACTTTATGAATAATGGCGTCGATAATCCCCTTTGACGAGACGTAAGCTACAAATGTCATTGCTGCCATTAAGAACAGCCAAAGTGTGGCGATATCTAACAAATTTTCATTCAATGCGGTTTGAATGGCGCTCGGGCTGAGCTCATGCGGTGGATGAATATAGAATAAAATCCAAACGAGGGACCCGAAAAACAAGGTTGTTTTTGCTTTGTTGATGTGAACTAAATCTTCAACGACGATGGATAAAAACCCGAGAAAAATCAATACGCCTAATACAACTGACACAACCGAATCCCAAACAATGGTAACTTTTGACGCGGTGCATTATACGCCTATTTAATGGTAATGGGAGTGAAATTTTACCGGGTTAAACGGTTAGCATCAGGCGTTCACTTTAATGCTCACACTTTGATATTGATTACGACCGTTACGTTTAGCGCAATATAACTGCTCATCCACCTGTTTTAAGCCCTGTTCGATAACGCTTACCAGTTGCTGTGGGTCGTAGCCCTCGAGTACCGCTAAGTTACTCCACTCGCCAATACCCGCGGAGCATGAGACGCTCAGTCCGGTTTGGTTGAGTTGCCGAGCGATTCCCTGAATGTCGGCTAACAATCGGGCCAGTAAGTGCTCGGCTCCGGACAAGTCAGTATGCGGTAACACCAGCATAAACTCTTCACCACCGACGCGGCCAAGCGCATCGCTTTGACGCAGATGACGGCGCACCGTCGCGGCAAATCGTTGCAAGACTTTATCGCCAAGCGGATGTCCAAATTGATCGTTAATTGCTTTAAAATGATCTAAATCCATCAATACCACCGACAAAGGCTGCGCATTGCGCGCCATCGCTGCCAGTTGTGTCGCCAGTTGTTGATAGATTGCGCGGCGATTTAAAGCACCGGTTAAGTCATCGGCACTGGCGAGACGCTGCAGTTGTTGTCGATAACGAAACCCGCGGTACAGCATTAACAGCAACAAAGAAACCACCAGAGCAAGCCCAATCACTAACGTCACCATGAACCTTTGCCGCTCTTGAGCTCGCTGTAGCTCTAAATTTTGCAGCTCAGCTTCATTTTCCTCTTGGCGTTTGAGAAAAGCATTGTAAACATCTTGCAGCTTTTGAAAGCTTTGTTCGCGGGCTCGCTGTCGACGTTCATTTAAAACACTGAGCTGTACTTCGTAGGCTTTTGCGAATTGCTGATTGGCCGCGAGCAGGCGAGCTTCAAACTCCCGCGCTTGCAATGCATGTTCAGGCATATTCTCGGGATCAAGTAGTGCCTGCGCTTGTCGAAAGTGCTCTTCTGCCAACTTCAAGTCATCGGTCGCTAGAGCAACTTGGCTCAACTTTAAGTAGATTCCAAACTGCATATAAGGATTGTTAGCTTCTTGAAATGCGGCCAGGGCTTGCCATAAAAGAGGCTGAGCGGCTGCGAAGTCTTGTCTTGCCATGAGTACGCCTGCCAACTCTTGCATCGAGTAAGCCACACCTTGACGATCACCAATCGCTTCCGCCAACTGCCACGACTCGCGAAACTGAGCTTCCGCAATACTCAGCTCACCGAGTGCTTGATTGGCCCGAGCTAAGCCATATAAAGCAATACTCAACTCCAAGCGATGACTCATCTCGCGGTGGTAACTCACCGCCTCAACAAAATAGCGTTGAGTTAATTTCGGTTGGCCACGGTACTCAAATACCAAAGCGATCAAACTGGCAACATCGCCTTTAGCATTCCACGGCGCTTGCCAACGACTGGTGCGAGGAGCACGCTGGTAAGCATGCAACAAGGTATCGTAGGCTTGTACATAATCAGCCAAGGAAATATACAAAGCCCCCTCCACCATCAAGACATCCGTTAACATCTGCGGATCATGCTCCTCGGCCCAACTTTTAGTCGCTAAGGCCAAAGCTAGACCCTGGGATGCCTTCCCACTCAAATCAAACGCCATGGCCTTGGCTAACTGCAAACGATGAAATAGTGCTTGCCGTTCATGTTCGGCCGCGTTAGAGGACTCGATTAGGGCTAACCCTTGGTTAACCGCTTGGATGGCTTGTTCCGGATACACCAGCGCAATATAGGCGTGGGCTTTAACCAACTGTTGAAAAACCGCCGCGGTCGCTGAAGGCATAGCCGCTGGCGGATCACTTTCGCGCTCAGCTTGCACAATGGCTTGGAGTACCGCGTTAGGGTTGTCTCGAATGTTTCGATACCACTGGTTATAGGGTTGCTCAAGAAACCATTGGGCATGGCTATGGCGCGCTGGCGGCTTTGAGTTGACTGCCGGTTCACTGGCCGCCAAAACATCATAATTCAGCAGCACAAGTGCTAACAGCACAAGCAATCGCCTGGTATCGAAACTGAATCGGGTAAACATTTTGTGAACGACGATCACGCCTCCCATGACACACTCAATCTAGTCATCATTAAAATTGAGTGTAGCTGCAAATCGTCCACTGTAAAAACTTAGTCGGATGTTTAAGTCCTCGTTAGACGGTCAGCAACGCTGATTCGATTTAAGCCGCCTAAGCTCTACACTTAAAGTTCATAGCGTTAGCATAGCAACCCACCATCGACGGCCAACTCGGCACCGGTAATATACGAAGCTGCATCACTAGCGAGAAATAAAAAGGCTGGCGCAATTTCTTCTGGCGCTGCCATTCGATTCATTGGGATCATTGGCAGAATCATTTGCAGCATTTTTTCGTTCTTAGTTAAGGCGGATGCAAATTTAGTATCGGTTAAACCTGGTAATATCGCATTCACTCGAATATTGTATTTGGCACATTCTTTTGCAAGCGCTGCAGTCATGGAAATAATGGTTGCTTTGGTCATTGAGTAGATCCCTTGCATGGGTGCAGGACGAATACCATTGACCGAGGCAGTATTCAGGATAACGCCGCCACCGGTTTCGCGCATATGTTTACCCACCTGTTGACTTAACCTTAAATAACCATTGATATTAACTTCAATCGTTTTCGCAACGGCTTCATCCGGAGTATCAAGCAGCTCACCAAAAAATGGATTGGTCGCAGCGTTATTGATTAATACATCAATTTTATTAAACCGCGTCACTATCGTTTGAATCAGTTTTTCCGTTGCATGGGCATCACCAATATGGCAAGCCATCGGAATGACCTTATTGGGATCAATGGCTTCTGCTAACTCATCAAGAGCGGCTTGCTCTCGACTAACAATAACCACCGTCGCGCCATTCGCAGCAAATAAACGTGCCGTCGCGGCACCAATTCCACGACTGGCACCGGTAATTAATACAACTTTATTTCGTACCGAAAAAACATCTTCAACTTGCAGTGACATAGTAGATTCCTTAGTAACCGCATCAAATTCTCTGGTTACTTTAATAGCTTGATGAACAAGAAGACTTACAACTCGACCGAAATCTTTAAACATCGGATTATCGGTTTGTCCATGATAAAAGCGATAGTAAATTTGTTGCGCAATCCCGGCGAGACGAAACAGACCAAAAACATAATACGGCAAACCATCGTGATAAGTTAAATGCTCCCATCCCATTTTGCAGCAGTAAGCATTAAACAACTCTTCTCGAGTCAACATGCCGTCTAAATGAGTTGGCATTCTTCGAATCATTTTTAATTCAGGCGGATCTGAGGCTTCAATCCAATAAGCAAGTGAACAACCCAGGTCCATCAAAGGATCGCCCAAGGTGCAAAGTTCCCAATCTAAGACCCCTTTAATTTCACTCGGATCTTGTGGATCTAAAACTAAATTATCGAACTTAAAGTCATTATGAATTAAACTCGCGCGCGCAGCTTCTTGTGGCAAGTTTTTCGCGAGCCATTCAGCCAAAAAGTCAATATTAGGTACATCCGGTGTTTGCGCTTTTTGATATCGTTTACGCCAACCTTCAAGCTGACGCCCTGCATAACCTTGAGGCTTACCAATTGCTGACAGTGGCGCTTGTGTAACATCCAGTTGATGTAAATTAACTAACTGTTGCAACCAGTTTTCACACAGCGCTCGGCATTGCTTTGGGGTTACCTCAAAGGGAAAGTTTCGCCCAACAATTAATCCCGCTAAATCTTCCATAATAAAAAATGGACAACCTAAGTACTCTTCGTCAGCTACCACGGCTAATACTTTCGGAGCGCGATCAAACATTGGTTTAACGGCTTGTAAGATACTCGCTTCGCGGAGCATATCATGCGCCGTCGCCGCTTTGGTACCCAAGGGTGCTCGGCGCAATATCATAGTTTCAGCACCCACTTGTAATCGGTAAGTTAGATTAGATACGCCACCCGACAGTTGCTCAATGACCAATCCATGTTGTTCCATCTTGGACGATAGATGAGGAAAAAGATTAGCGATTAAGCGCACCATTTTGTCCTGTGGCAGCTGTTCCTGCTGCCGACTATTTTGATTGACCGTTACCATCAATTATCCCTCGATTTATTAACTGAGCTAGATGATTAGCATAATCATCCACGGTTACCTTTTGCTTGTGATAGATCGGCCGCTTTAGATACCAACTTTGCAATAAAGATTTAATATTCATTGCAACCAGCAAAGCACTTTGTTGTGATAACTCATGATGTGAAGCTATTGAAACATTGGCTACTCGCTCAAATAAAACTTGCTGTGTAGTTGACTCGTTTTCCAATGCCACTTTACGAATCTTTGGCGATGAGTATTTTGCTTCCATAAAGGCAAAGAAAAACCATGGCGTTAGCCACTCACTCAAATATAGATGTTCACAAATAAATGTAATCAATGCCGCTCGTGCGCGCTCTGCGACGCAGTTTTCCTTTGCCAAATTCGACTGCGATAAAGGCTGCTCAGGATGACGAGTCAAGGTTTTACTAAACACGAACGGAAGGAACTGATGGATCATCAACGCCAATTGCTCCTTACTGCCAATGTAACTGTAAATTCCACCAAGACTTAAATCACTTTGACGGGCTAAATCGCGTAAAGTCATTAAGGCAAATCCTTTATCATGACTTAGCTTAAAGGTCGCCTGCATAATGCGCTTTAACTTTTGCTTAGCAATCGCAGGATTCTTCACTTCAAGCTTTGCATGATGCAGTTGATAAAACCAATCCCACACCTTGCTCTCACTGAGTTGATGGTGCAGCTTAAAATCAGCAAATGACAAATTCATGATTGAGCACTGGATAAGGCGTTAGATTGCTCGGCCCACAAGTGCTTCGCAACAACATTTTTATGCACTTCATCGGGTCCATCATAGATACGGGCTGCACGCTCATGCCGATACAAAAACGCAATTATAGTATCGTCGGTCATACCAAGAGCCCCCATCCCCTGTACCGTTCGATCCAGTACCGTTTGCAAAACATTTGCGGTGAAATATTTAATCATCGAAACCTCACTGCGCACTGCCTTGAACCCGAGCTGTTGTACTTGCCACGCGGTTTGCAAAACTAGCGCTCGTGCTGCCGCAATTTCAGCTGCCGAATCAGCGGCCCAAGTTTGTACGGTTTGCATATCCGATAACACAGCGTGGCGAGAAATCTGCCGTTGTTGAGTGTAAGCAATTAATTCATTAAGCGCTCGTTTGGCAACACCAATCCAACGCATACAATGATGAATGCGCCCTGGTCCTAAGCGCGTTTGTGCCATTGCAAAACCGTCCCCTTGTTGTCCGAGCAAATTTTCAGCGGGAATACGGCAATTATCCAACTCAATCTCCGAATGAGAAAAATAGCCGCTACCGACATCGCCCATCACGGGGATATTGCGCAGCCGTTGGTAGCCAGGTTGATCGGTTGGCACCAGGAACATACTCGCCCGTTGATGGTGTGGCGCTGTCTTGTCAGTCACTGCCATGACAATGCAAAAACCAGCACCGTCAGCGCTTGAGGTGAACCATTTACGTCCATTTAAAACCCAATGATCACCATCTAACTTTGCCTCCGTTTGCAACAGCGTTGGATTAGAGCCGGCATTCGAAGGCTCCGTCATGCCAAAACAACTGCGCATCGTTCCTGCAATTAACGGCTGTAACCATTGTTGCTGTTGCGACGGGGTGGCAAAGTGGTGCAGCAACTCCATATTTCCGGCGTCAGGGGCTTGGCAACCAAAAATTAAATGGCCCAGTGGCGATTGTCCCAGCACCTCGGATAGTAACCCCAATGCCACTAAATCAAAGCCAGCGCCACCCACCGCCAATGGCATATGTGGGGCCCAGAGTCCCTGCTCTTTTACCTGTTGCTGAAGCGACGCGATTTCACTTTTCTGATCGGTGAAATTTGAATGCAAGACTTTCAACTCAATCGGTACGATATTCGTTTGTACAAACTGCTCCGCCCACTTAAGTTGCTGTTGTAAACTTTCGGATAAAGAGAAATCCATAATTGCCTCAATTAAATTCGGGTTACTAAATGCTGTGCTGCTTGATTAGCACTGCTTTGTAAATGGCTAATTTGATTGCAGGTGGTGACTTGCCAACGCCCGGAATTCCAGAACAGTTCGGTCACTCCGGTATTGTAAAGTGGCAAGGCAACGTCAATTAGATCGCAAAGCGGTCGCTCGGTTAAGCGCAGCAACAGCAGCGCAATTACGCCACCCGATGTTACTAACGCAAGTGACTGACAGCCCGAACATTGTTGCCTAAGCCCGGTAAATCCTTGCTCAACTCGCTCGGTAAACTCAACAAAAGACTCCACCCCGGCCTTTGGTTGCTCGCGCCAGAGCTGAAATACTTGGCGCACCCGAGCCACCCAACGCGTATAGTCATCGCCATCTTCAGGTTGCGAAATTGACGCGCCGTAACAGTTAACCAGTTGCTGCATATCGACTTCATCTAACCAACTAAACTGCCAAACTCTGTTGCTCAATGGCAAGTGCGGCTTAAGCCACTCAGCGGTCTCGCGCTGACGCTGCAAAGTGCCATGAGCCAAACCATCAATCGGCTTTGACATGTGCTGTAACCATTGCCCCAATAAGCGTGCTTGCTGCTGACCTAAATTTGAGAGTTGATCGTAAACCGGCGCGCCGAATGAGGCTTGCCCATGGCGAATAAGTGTCACGCGTTGCATAGCGGTATCCAAGGTTTCCCCGGTGGCAAAATCTCCTCTCACCTTAATCGGATTTCAGAAAAAACACAATATCGAACGTTCGTTCGTTTTATTCTCGAGAGAATTCAGCTACTATGCGCTGAACGAGGAGATCAAATATGCTCAATCGATTTCGGCACAAAACCGTATTGATCACTGGCGGCGCTTCTGGCCTAGGCGCGGAACTGGTCACCCTATTTGCCAAGCTCAACTGGCAAATCTGGATAGCCGACCGTCAGCCAGAGGCCGCGGAGAAATTAGCCGCAAAGTTACAACAAGATTACTCGGCGAGCATTTCAGTTCATCGCTGTGATGTTGCTAATGAAACCGAAATTCAGGCGCTCGCCGATACGATCAAAGCCAGTGGCACGCCACTCGATGTGATCATAAACAACGCTGGGATCGCCAGCGCCGGATTACTGCAACAAACGTCATCGGATAAGTGGCAGCGAACAATGGCGGTCAACTTAAATGGCGTTTTTCTATGTTGCCGCTACTTCGAACCATTACTGCCCGCTAGAGGACCTGGCGCTATTGTTAATGTCGCTTCATTTGCGGCGATCGCACAAGCTCCCGCCATGCTGGCTTACAACGTGAGTAAAGCCGCCGTAGTCGCCCTTAGCGAAAGCTTACGCATTGAGCTTGGTCATCGTGACATAACCGTCTCGGTAGCCTGCCCTGCATTTTTCAAGACCAACTTAATGGACTCACTAACCGATGAAAGTCCCGCTATTCGATCGCAAGTTGAAAAATGGATGCATCATTCAAAATTGAGTGCTGCTGATATTGCAAGTGATATCGTTAAGGGACTGGAGCGTGGTAAGTTCTTAATTGTGTCTCACGGGTATGCAAAACGCTTGTACTGGTTTAAACGATTTTTCCCTAACACCTACGCGAAAAAGTTAATCAAATTGGTCCCCAAAATTATTCAGCGCTGGCAGCCACCAGCGGTAAAGCATAACGAGGAATAAGCATGTCAAAACTACTCATTTATGGCGCTAATGGCTACACAGGTCAATTGATCGCTGCCGCCGCCAAAACGCAACAATTGGACTTTGCGATAGCGGGACGTAACGCCGAGGCGATTAACCAGCTTGCTGCGCAGCTCGGCTGCGAAGGCTTGGTCTTTGGCTTAGACTCAGTAGACGTTATTGCGCAACACCTGAGTCCGTTTAATATTGTCATTCACTGTGCCGGGCCCTTTTCAGTTACCGCCGAGCCGATGCTGCAAGCTTGTTTGCAAAGTCAAACCCATTACCTCGATATCACTGGTGAAATCAGCGTATTTGAGCGCGCACAAGCACTGAGCGAAGACGCTAAAAATGCCAATGTGGTGCTCTGCCCCGGCGTCGGCTTCGATGTTATTCCCACCGACTGCGTTGCCAGTCAATTAAAACAGAGAATGCCCGATGCCGAGCGCTTAACGTTAGGCTTCGACTCCAGCAGCGGCCTGAGCCCTGGTACCGCGAAAACGTCGGTGGAAGGTTTAGGTCAAGGTGGTAAAGTTCGCCAAAATGGCGTGATCCAATCCGTTCCGCTCGCTTATAAATGCCGCACAATTGATTTTGGCAATGGTGCAAAAAACGCCATGACGATTCCATGGGGCGATGTTTCAACGGCCTATTATTCGACCGGGATCCCTAATATTGAGGTGTATATTCCAATTTCACCACGTCGCGCAAAGAGTCTGCGTCGACTGAATTGGATTCGTTGGCTTCTCGCACTTGCACCGGTCCAAAATTACTTAAAGCGCAAAATGGTACAAACCAGTAAGGGGCCGAATGCCGAACAACGAGCAGCGCTCAAAACTTTTGTTTGGGGAGAGGTCTGTAATGCCAATGGTGACTGTTTAACCGCGCGAATTACCACTGCAAACGGTTACGAATTAACCTATTTAGGTGCGCTGGAAGTCGCCAAGTTTATGCAATCTTATCGTGGCGAAGGCGGCGCCTTTACACCATCAACGCTAATCGACAATCAGCTCGTTGAGCGTATTCCAGGCAGCAGCGCAATGGAGTTTACCGCATCATCGGGTACCCCTGGAGCATAACTGAACCACCTGATTACAACTCAGCGCCGCTTGCACAAGTGGCGCAACTCACTATTCGAATCATTAAAAAATTACGTCTTTTGTCACACTCGTTCACACGGTTGGGTTACACTATCTAACATTTTTTTCGTTAACAAATAAAAATAAATCCGGCAAGGTATGTCCTGCCAATATGTTTTGCTTTAGGGAGCTGTCATTATGAACCATTTATCATCGTCGCCGCAGAGCGGCTTTGCGCGCCGAGCGCTGATTGCGCTAGCGGTTTCAACCGCATTACTAACCGGCTGTGGCGAGTCTGAACAAACACCAGCTGCGCAATCGGTCGCGAAAAAGCCAACCGCTGAAACGACGACTCCGGTAAATCAACAGCAGTCAGAATCGCAGCGCGCAAATGCTATGTTCGATGAATTTTTCACCCAAGCCGTAATGCGCAGCCCAATGTATCAGAGTTACTTGGGAATTAAGCAAGATCAAGATAAATGGGATGATTTATCCGAACAACGCGCACACGAAGATTTAGCCATCACGAAGGCGAATCTTGCAAAGCTTAAGTCACTTGATTACCAGCAACTTGATGAACAAACCAAACTCAGTTATCGCTTAATGCAACAGCAACTTGAAGACGACATCAATGACTTTAAATGGCGACACTACAATTATCCATTAAACCAAATGTATGGTTTACATTCAGGCGTTGTGTCGCTCCTAATTAATCAGCACGCAATTACCGATAAAAAAGATGCTGAAGATTACCTCGCACGACTAAATGCATTACCGGCACTCTTCACGCAACTCAGTGAAAACTTAAACTTGCGTGCCAGCAAAGGCATTATCGCGCCGCGCTTTGTTTACCCTTATGTTATTGACGATAGCAAAAATATAATTTCCGGAGCTCCATTCGAAGGTGAAGGCGTCAGTCCCATTTACCAAGATTTCAGCCAGAAACTAGCCGCAACAGAAATCGCAGAAGATGAACAAAAGGCCTTGCTGGCTGAGCTCGATAAAGCCATGCTAGGAGCTGTTGGACCTGCCTATCAATCACTAATCGAAACAGTAGAAAAGTTAGCCGACAAAGCCGATTCTCGCGACGGTGTTTGGAAATTCCCTGACGGCGACGCCTTTTATAATCGAGCGCTTATTAATACTACAACCACTGCATTAACCGCCGATGAAATTCATGCAATTGGTTTACAAGAAGTTGAGCGTATTCACAGTGAAATGCGGGCTATTATGAAGTCAGTAAACTTTACCGGTAGCTTGCAAGATTTCTTTAAGTATCTCCGCGAAGATAAACGCTTTGTTTATCCTAATACTGAGCAAGGGCGACAGCAGTATTTAACGGAAGCAACGGCTTACATTGACAATATGAAGCAACGCTTAGACGAGCTGTTTATAACCAAACCGAAAGCGGACTTAATTGTTAAAGCTGTAGAGCCGTTCCGTGAAAAATCGGCAGGTAAAGCTTTCTATCAACAACCTTCTATGGATGGAAGCCGTCCGGGTACCTATTATGCGAACCTATATGATATGGAAGCCATGCCCATCTATCAGATGGAAGCGCTGGCTTATCACGAAGGGATACCTGGGCATCATATGCAAATTGCCATTGCGCAAGAGCTTGAAGGAATTCCAAAGTTTCGCAAGTTTGGACGCTACACCGCCTATACCGAAGGATGGGGACTTTACAGCGAGCGTGTACCGAAAGAAATTGGTTTATATCAAGATCCCTACTCTGACTTTGGACGCCTCGCAATGGAGTTATGGCGTGCCTGTCGACTGGTAGTCGATACCGGTATTCATGCTAAGAAATGGACCCGAGAGCAAGGCATTGAGTACTACATGAATAATACCCCCAATGCGCAATCCGATGCTGTCAAAATGGTTGAGCGCCATATTGTGATGCCAGGACAAGCTACTGCTTATAAGATTGGGATGATCAAAATCATTGAGTTACGCGAAAAAGCCAAACAAACATTAAAGGATCAGTTTGATATTCGTGAATTTCATGATGTTGTGTTAGCTAAGGGCCCGGTTCCGCTAAATGTACTGGAAACCTTTGTTGATGATTACATTGCAAGTAAACAAGCGCCAGCGAACAACTAATTGCTTTAATGGTAAATGATAAAAAGAAAAAGCCCGCGAATGCGGGCTTTTTTATGAACTTGGCTTAGTTAAAATTTCCGGCGCATGGTCACCGATAATCATCGTATGCTCAAACTGAGCTGAACGATTTCCCTTTTTAGTAATTAACGTCCAGCCATCACTGGCCGTTTGAGTGCTGGTTGAATGAGTCGACAAAAATGGCTCGATGGTAATCACCATTCCTTTTTCCAAGCGCCGTTTATCACGCCGATCATAATAGTTAGGGATAGCTTCCGGGTATTCGTGTAAAGAGCGACCAATGCCATGGCTGGCTAAATCGCGCAACGTTTTATAGCCACTTTTCTTGGCAACTTCCGCAATCGCGCGGCCAATTTCGTTTATTCCAGCGCCCGCTCGCGCAACTTTCATTGCTGCGGCCAATGCCTGATTGGTTGAATCAACCAAGTGTTGATGAGCCGGTATGTGTGGTGGAATTAAAAAGGTAAAACCAGTATCACCAAAAAAACCATTACGCTCAGCTGAGACATCAATATTGACAATGTCACCCTCGTGAATAACTCGCGCACCGGGTACTCCATGAGCGGCTTCTTCATTAACACTAATGCAGGTAAAGCCGGGAAAGTCATACATGACTTGCGGTGCTGAACGAGCACCATGGTCAGCCAAAAATTCTCCGCCAAGTCGATCCAATTGCAAAGTGGTAATACCGGGCTTCAGCTGTTCGCCCATATATTTCACACAATCAGCCACGATCTGGCCAATGGCTTTCAGCTCTTGTCGTTCTTGTTCTGTCTTAATAATCAATCGGTTCATCCTCGCGCGATGAAAATCAGCGCATTTTACTGTGTCTGATAAATAGCCGTTTTCAACTCGCCTTTGACATTAATGTAACCGCGGTACATACCACTGGAGTTAAACGAAAAGACCACATCTCCCGCTTTCGACATGCCAACAATACCACCTTCAGCGGTCATCACCTTCAGCTTTTGTTGGATAACGGCATCCGCTGCCTGTTGAAGAGAAACACCCTGGTACATTACCCGAGCACAAATATCATGAGCGACGGCTGCACGAATAAAATATTCACCATGCCCGGTCGCAGAGATAGCGCACGCTTGATTGTCAGCGTAAGTTCCAGCACCAATAATTGGCGAATCGCCAATCCGGCCGAACTTTTTATTGGTCATCCCTCCGGTAGACGTTGCTGCGGCCAAGTTACCATCTTTATCCAATGCGACGGCACCTACGGTTCCAAATTTATTGTCGTCAGGCCAAATAGTGTCACTCTTTGCCGCGCTTACTTGATCGTGGGCTTGCTCAGAAAGGCGTACTTCATCTGGACTCTCTTGCAAGACTTTTTGCAATTGCTGCCAGCGACGTTCAGTATAAAAATATTTCGGATCGACAAAATCAAACCCCACGCTTTGCGCAAACTCCTCTGCACGCGGTCCGCTCAGCATGACATGGTTCGATTGCTCCATTACCGCGGCAGCAAGTTTAATAGGGTTTTTTATTCGCGTCACACCCGTTACCGCACCAGCATTAAGGTTGTCGCCGCGCATAATCGATGCATCCATTTCATTGGTTTTATGGTGCGTAAACACAGCTCCTTTGCCGGCATTAAATAATTCCGAGTCTTCCATTACTATGATAGCCGCTTGCACTGCATCAACACTGCTCCCACCGCGTTGCAATACCGCATGTCCGGCATGCAAAGCCGCAGACAAAGTTTGATGATAGGCTTGCTCTAACTCTGGGGTCATATTCGCTTTCAAAATAGTTCCCGCGCCGCCATGAATGGCTATTGCAACTTTAGTTTCCGCTGCCTGTGCGGCTGTGGCCATGATGCCTCCTATGGAAAAGATCCATGCAATTATTCGTAACCAGTTCATAACGGCATTTTCCCATCAACAAAAAATTGCGATAAGTTGGCAATAGATAAAACTAAGATGGCCAACCAAGTGAGTAATGTGCCCCAAAAACGGCCAAATGAAGTTCCCGGATTACTGCCCAAGCCTTGCGCATGAAGTACGCGACCGATCACCAATACCATGCCCATTGAATGTGCTAAGTAACCATTGCCTTGATTCGCTTCAAATAATGCCAGTAACAACAAAGCAATTGGAATGTACTCTATCGCATTAGAATGCACGCGTATCGCTCGTTTTAACGAGTGCTCGGAGCCGCTTCCAATACCGATTTTAAACCGACGACGTTGGCGCACCACTTGCGCCGCTAAAACTAACACTAACAAGCCGCACAAAGAACCGTATAAAGCGGTAATTGGAAACATCATTCTTATTCTCCTAAAGCGAATTTTTAACTGAGTATACGATTTACCTACCCAAATTAAAACTCTGCTATACTGCCGCTCGCTTTAGTCGATGTTGAGAGTAAGTGTTGAAACCGATTGTCTGGATGAGAAAAACACATAAGTGGTTGGGCCTTCTGGTTGGATTCCAAGTTTTTTGCTGGGTCCTCGGTGGCGTTGTAATGAGTGTATTGCCTCTGGACAAAGTACATGGCGATCATTTGCATCACACGCTTAAGCCGACAGCGCTAACCGAGCACGACCATCAGCGAGCCTTTAACTTAATCAGTCAACATGCTCCACAAACACATCACATTAGAGTTTTTAGTGTTTTTCAGCGCAAATATGTAGAGTTTAGTAACGCCGATAACGACTTGATAATTTATGATTTGGATCGTGGAGCACCGGCTATAGAACTTTCCAACGATGAAGTTATCGCCAACGCGCAAGCTATTTATACTGGCGCAGATCGGATCCCAACGGTTGAACGAGTGATACAGCATTCAACCGAATACAAGAAGAAACTTCCAGCATGGCGGGTTACCTTTGATGATGATGTGAACACTACTTATTACTTTGATACTCAAACAGGCTCATTACAATCGGTTCGCAGCTCCCTTTGGCGAGTGTTTGACTTCTTTTGGATGTTGCATATTATGGATTACAGCGAACGAGAAAATTTTAATAATCCATTATTGATAACGGCAGCTATTATTGCTCTACTATTCGTTTTTAGTGGCTTCTACTTAATCGTAAAGGTATTTCACCGACGTGACTTCAATTGGCTATTGCTAAGACGCAAAACCAAAGGCTAAGGTTTTGTCACAGAAGTGCCTAATTTTTTAACTTGTTGCAAAATGACGGGGTAAGCCGGTACCTCGTCACCAATATATTCAATGCTGCCGACCGGAACTTTCTGAATTTCAGCAATCACATCGAATCCATCAACCACTACCCCGAAGACCGCGTAACCGAAGCCGAGATTGGTATCATTACGATGGTCAAGGTGCGCATTATCATCGAGATTAATGTAAAACTGACTGTCCGCGCTATCTTTATCAGTAAAACGCGCCATCGCTAATGTTCCATTAAGGTTTTTTAATCCATTCGTCGCTTCATTTTTTATCGTGGGGAAAGTTTCAATTGCTTGGTACTGCTT
>JABXHQ010000099.1 GCA_013373545.1 Gammaproteobacteria bacterium | reverse complement strand
CTGAAAGAGGAGTATTGGTCATTTGATATCGAGCCCGGCAAGATTAGCTACGTCGGTGAACTCAATGTACGTAAAAACAGATTTGGTTATATTAGTCGCTTTATTTTAGTTAATCGCTCTTCTTATGCTCTTGAGTATATGCAAAAGGAATTCAAGAATATTTTAGACACACGCATTATGGTTTACAGCGGACCAGGTGAGGATCTGTTTCTCGAGCGCTTAGCTAGACAAAACTTTCAGCGCCTTGGAGATGTTTCCAACGACCAGCAAGTGCAGCAGGAGGTGCAGCCATGATTATTCGAGCGATATTGTGCCTGCTTGCGGCCGTTATGATCAGTGCAGTCAGTGCAAAAATTATTGATGCTGAAGAGTTATTCACCAACTCTAGTGTTGGCGCAATGGAAATCAATAGTAATGGGCGTTATGTCATTAATCGGCTTCGTGAAGATGAATATTCAATACTCGAAATTTATGATACCGAAACCAAGCAACGCAAGGAAATTGCTCGCTATGATACTTCTGAAAAGTCGCGACTTGGTATGTATGGTTGGCTCACAGAAAACAAGATTTTATATTACGCCGTAATTGATGGTGAAGTTGAACGGTTCATAGTGACTATTAAGTACATTAAAAATGAACTCAAGCATGATACTGAGCAGATTAAAGCCCAAGGTGTAATTGTTGGTCATCATTTCGATGCTGCAGGAAAAATATGGTTTCTTGCCAAAGTTAAAGACGAAGTTTTACTACTGAAAGTAACAGAAGAACAACTGATTACAAATAAGGCTGGCGAAGGGGATCGTTACGAAAGTGATCTCGATGATGCTATTGCTTTTCTTATCGACGAAACAGATCAGCCTGCGATTGCTTTAGTTTATGATGATAGAAAACTATTTGTTCATCGTTTTGATCGCTCACGCAAGCAGTGGGTTGAAATGAAACAGGTGGACGATGATGATGATGCGTTCGAGATAGTCGGGACGCTTGCGAATGGGAAAGCGGTTATTATTTCGAATCTCGATCGTGATAAAGCCGTCGTGCGCGAATATGATTTTTTTACCGGAGAGTACGGAGACGTCTTATTTGAGAATCCAAAATATGATGTGCGAAGTGCAACTGTGAGAAATGGCGAGCTTTACTCAGTCAGTTATGTCGATCACGGTGATATCGTACGGCAATTTATTAACAACGAAGCGAAGAAAGTTGATGAGTTTGTTGCCAGCTTATTCCCAGGTAAACGACACAACAGTGCGTTCAATAGCGATGCGACCAAAATTATTTCTTATGTATATGCGAGCGACGATCCGGGCGCTTTTTACTTGATTGACCGTAAGGCGGGGAAAAAAACATTACTTCGTTATGGTTATCCGAAGTTGAGCGATGAAAAGTTCCAACGCACCACTGCTTATTCTGTAAAGAATAATAATGGTGATGACATAGAATACTTTTTTACTCCCGGAAACCCACAATATAACGAAGGTGTACTCTTGGTTATGCCGCATGGTGGACCCATTGGGGTTAGTGAGATTAACTTGTTTTCAAAAGAAGTGAGCTTTTTCTCTGATCGTGGTTATAACGTTCTTCGAGTAAACTTTACCGGAAGTTATGGCTATGGCCGCGAGTTCATGGAAAAAGGACGTGGCCAGTTCGGTAAACAAATTGAGAAAGATATTACTTTTGCCGTTAGAGATCTTGAGAAACGCGTAAGCTTCAAACAGAAGTGCGCGATGGGAGCCAGCTATGGTGGCTATTCGTCGATAATGCTGGCTAACTACCACCCAAAGGAGTATCAGTGCGTAGTTGCTAAGTATGGCGTGTATGATCTCGGCTTACTTTTTAGTGATCATAATTATAATCAAATTAAGAGTAATCAAGAATCGGTCGAGTATGTTGTTGGTAAGTATGATGAATCGCTGCTTGATGTTTCACCGGTTTACATTGCCGATAAACTTAAGGCGCCGGTTTTGTTGGTTGCTGGCGCGGACGACTATGTTGCTACTGTTGAGCACACCAATCGAATGAAATATATGTTGGAGCGCCTCGAAAAACCACATGATGTATTAATCTATCGCGAAACCGGACACGGACATTCGTCATGGAGTTGGGAACGTCATGAAATGTATTATGTTGATGACTTTATCCGCACCCAATTAGGCTTAACTGAAGTTGGTACTAAAGAGCAGAAAGCGACTGCGGCAATGAAGATTGCTGATAGCTTTTCATTTGAAGATCGCGTAGCGGATGACCATAAAAAAGCACTAGCCTTTTTACATAAAGCAGCAAAAAATGACTCTCCAAGAGCATTCTTTAATTTGGGTGCGCGTTACTTTGGCGGTTCCGGCGTAACAAAAAATGAAAACAAAGCTATTGAGTATTTTAAGCAAGCTTCGAAGTTAGGCTATGGTTCGGCTAGCTTTAAGTTGTATCAAATACTCTCAGCGACCGATCGCACGGAAGAGGAACAGCGCCAAGCACTGCAGTACTTAATGGCTGGGGTTGAGCAAAACTACGATAAAGCGATTAAACGGTCAACGGAGATTCATTGCGCACTTGAAACAAAAGACTTTTCATTGTCGCAGTGTATTGACAGTTTAGTGTTAGATATGAAAAACGACTCCGATAAAGATATTAAATTTATCGCCGTTGCATCGAGCTTAATTAATAGCACCAAAAAGCTTAATCAAGCGAGTGTTTTTAAGTTGTTGGCTGAAAAAGTAAACTTTATCCGCCAGCCGACTCTTACTGTTGCTAAGCCTGAAGTCGAGATTAAATCGCGAGTTGCACGCTCGTTCCCGAAAGAAGGTGAAGTGCCCAGTATGCTTGCTCAAATTGGCAACAAAATTAAGATTAGTTTTGAGTTAAAAATGCCGAAGGGAGAAAAACTAACCTTTTTCCCTTTGAAAGTGGATTGGCGAATTAAACAGGAAGGACAATCAAGGTCATTATTCAGTAGCTATAAAGTTTATAGCAATGACTCGCAATACTCGCTTTCTTATGCTTTGGTTAATCAAGAAGAACTGATTGCCGGTGACTATGAGCTGGTGATGACTGATATGTCGGGAAAAGTGGTTCTTTCACAGAACTTTACTATCGCGCCCGTGCCAGTAGCGGAAACGGCTGCCAAGTAGCCCTCCACTTTAATAAATGTAATACGAGAGCACCTACGAACAGTACCAATATGGGCTGTTCGTCAGGTGTTAGTCTTATCACTTTAGCAACACTTTCTTGTATGATTTCGCTGCGCAAGTTTATTCTATACAAGCTCGATGCTACTCCAGTTGTCAATTGCTTGAATTGCTATACAAGTCCGAGTACTAGACGGCGCCTTCAATGATCGACTTCATCACACTTTTCTTTAATATCTCGAATAAATGTAATTATTCACAGTTCGAGTGTGCAAAAGTTCCCCAAGCTTGTTAGAACGCTTGTCATAATCAGATGACTCTTGAGCTATAGGACCAAGAGGTGCTCAACTAAAGAGCTATCCAAATTGAAAGTCGAACACACCCAATCGAGCTGTCTTCAATAACAAACTAATAACGGAGACTCTAATATGAATTTTCCAAAAAGCAGCGTCGCAGCTGTTGTGCTAGCGTTGGGGCTCGCTACACAACCGACTATCGCGAGCGACAACTTATTTGAAACGGCTAAAAATGCTCCTGTCGTGCAATTAAATAAAGGCGAAAACGACGCGCGTTTTGTCAAACTGAACAGTCAAGTGTTTAAAAGCTCGATGACTCAGTTAGCCATTAATGTCGATGGCAAGACTGCGCATGTAGCGCACAAAATCTCTGCGAGCAAAAATGCTCAGGGCAGCCTAGTTTGGCGCGGCACGTTTAAGCCGCAAGCTCAGGCGAAATCAAATGTATTAACCGATAACAGTGTCATTTTTGTTAAGCGTGAAACGGGAATTACCGGTAGTATTCGCATTGATGGTCAGCTTTATAAGGTTCGTCCGGCTGGCAACGGTTTACACGTAATTGTAAAGATGAACGATGCCGCCATGCCAGCCGATCATCCACCTGCGGCGATGAGTGAAATCGAAAACAAAGCTAACTTCGATTTTGAGCAAATGATGTCGCAAGCCATCACCACTCAAGATACTTCTACTCAAGCGGCTGCCGACATTCGTATTTTGGTGGGTTACACCACTGCTGCGAAAAATGCGGTTTCGGATATTCAAGGATTAATTGAATTGGCGGTTGCTGAGACCAATACCGGGTACAGCAATAGCGGCGTCAATGCGACCATGACTTTGGCGCACACTTACGAACTCAATTATAACGAATCGAACTTCAGTACCGACTTAGCGTATTTTCGTAATCCGAACGATGGCGTTATGGATGAAGTACACGGCAAGCGTGATCAGTACGGCGCTGATGTTGCAATGATCATGACCAACGTTACCGACTACTGTGGACTTGCTTCAGGCATTGGTGCAACGTCATCAACGGCTTTTGCTGCCGTTTATCATGGCTGTGCAACGGGTTACTATTCATTTGGTCATGAAGTAGGGCACTTACAAGCAGCACGTCATGATCCCAATAATGACCCAACCAATACACCTTATGCTTATGGACACGGCTATCAATACGGTGCTGCTAATTGGCGAACCATTATGGCATACAACTGCTCCGGTGGTTGCACGCGAATTAACTGGTGGTCTAACCCGAATATCACCCGTGGTGGTGTTCCAATGGGAACCTCAACGCGCAGCGATAACGCTCGAGTGCTGAACATTACTTCGCCAACGATGGCTAACTTTAAAGGCGGCACAACGCCTCCACCACCACCGCCAGGTGATGTTAAGTTAACTAATGGTCAAGCCGAAACCGGTTTATCGGGAAGCACTGGTAATGAGTCGTTCTTTTATCTAGACGTGCCTGCAGACGCAACGAGCTTGTCATTTCAGATCAGTGGTGGCACTGGTGATGCTGACTTGTATCTGCGCTTCGGTTCAAAGCCAACCACTTCGACTTATGATTGTCGCCCATATCGTAATGGCAATAGTGAAACTTGTACCGTCTCGAATATTCAAGCGGGTCGCTATTACGTAATGCTACGCGCCTACAGCAGTTACTCGGGTGTAAGCTTAGTGGGTGAGTATGCGACTTCCGTCCCAGGTGGGTTTGAGCGTACTAACTTGTCGGATACCCGAGGCGATTGGCAACATTTCGCTGTGACTATCCCTGCAGGTAGCTCATCGTTTGACATTAATATGTCGGGCGGTTCAGGTGATGCTGACCTTTATGTGCGTCGTGGCAGCCAGTCAACCACTTCTAGTTATGACTGTCGCCCATACCGTAATGGTAATAGCGAAAGCTGCTCGTTCAACAATCCACAAGCCGGCACTTGGTACATTAGTGTGCGCGCTTATAGCAATTACTCAGGCGTGAACATCAACGCCACCTGGTAAACATTGTTACAACACTATTGCTAATTAATTGGCAAACCGAAAACCTGTGGTTACACTAGTGAGCCACAGGTTTTTTTTATGGTTGAGTGTGTCAAAACGTCGATATTGTTCTGTTTGTGAATTGCCCGAGCCGGTATGCGTATGTGCGGCGATACGGCCAGTGACGAGTGGAATAAAGCCAATAATTTTGCAGCATCCAGATGAGTCGGGTCATCCCAAAAATACCGCTCGTTTAGTACAACTAGCGCTGAATAACTGTGAGGTTCATTGCGGTGAAACCGCTGCGGACTTTGTGCACTTACAGCAATCATTGCCAGCACCAGAAAGTTGGCTAATGTTTCCTGGTGAGCAGGCTATTTTGTTGGATGTTGCGACAAAACGCTGTCATTTGCCAGCTTCAACCACAGCTGTGCGTCATGACTGTCCATTGCCTGAAGCACCACACAATTTAATTGTTATCGATGCGACTTGGCGTAAAGCACAGAAAATGATGGCGTTAAACCCTTGGTTAGAGCAGTTCCCTCGCTTTCAGGTGCAGCTTGCCGGTGGCTCTCAATATTGGATCCGTAAGCACAAAGCAAAACATTCTTTATCAACCTTAGAAGCGGTCGCCGCCACTCTAGGTTTGTATGACGCGCAAAGTGCTCAAGCGTTAACAGAGCTATTTGAGCATTTTAAACAGCAAAAACTGAAAGCGATGCCGCGGTCGATTCAGCAACGGATCTTGCAACAAGTTAAGAATATGCACGGCTCAAATGATTAACTAACGTATAGGAAAGCGAATGGATACCGTTATCATAGTTGTCTTAATTGGATTGCTGCTGGTCAGTGTGTTTTATCAAATGATGCCTTATCGAGCACTCCCAAATGCGCCGGAAAAGTTCACCATAATGCCAAAATATCAAGCGCGATGCGCCAGCCAAATTAGCGATCAAGAGATTGATGGCTATTTGCAATCACTCGGCTTTCAACAAGTTAGTCGAGAAGGCAGTCGGGTGCGTTATGTGCGCGGCAAGTTGCTCGGTGATATTTCCATTCGTTTGCTAAGAATTCACGTTGAAGTTGAACGAATTACCGCGAGCGAAGTTATTG
This sequence comes from Gammaproteobacteria bacterium, assembly GCA_013373545.1. Taxonomy (GTDB): domain Bacteria; phylum Pseudomonadota; class Gammaproteobacteria; order Enterobacterales; family Kangiellaceae; genus Pleionea. The sequence continues at coordinate 2,038 of JABXHQ010000099.1, read as the reverse complement.
TTAAGCTTAAAGCTGGTTGGTTAGTTATTTTTGATACCGGTGACCATGCAAAATTTTTGACGGCTTTAGTCGAACATATGCGATCGAACGAAACGGTGACGTGAAGTGACTGTCGATCGAAAATTTGCGGTATTCTTTAAAGTGAGTGTAGGTTTCACTACCAGCCATTAATGCCTTCGTGGTTCTTACTGTAAAATAAATAGTTTGGAGTGTAATAGCTCGCTACTCATGTTGACTCATATTACATGAATCGATTGCCTACTCATAAAACATCGCCTTCTGGGCTAAAAGTTAATTTACAGGGAATAGCGCTCACGTTAATGATCTTAACGAGTTTTGGCGTGATAGAAAGCAAGCTCAACACGGATACTTTCTATTTTAGCCACTCCATTCCAATTAACTATGTATTTACTTTAATGTATGAAGCGGGTTGGCTAGTTGATGTTGATCTTCACTTTCTTTGGCAACGTCTGCTGTTTTTTATTCTAGCTTTGGGGACGACGACGGTGTTTGCCGCTTGCTTTACTCGCCAATATCTTCCTGAACATCATAAGGAGTTAATAATGTTAACCGTGTCCAGCGCTGTATTTGGTAATGTAGCACTGGCTTATGGGCAAACGGGCTCATGGATTTTGTCTGCGTTATATATAGTATTTGTTTATCTCTTTTTACGCCTTGGTAATCGCTTAATTGGCCGTTAGCTCTATAGTTAAACCAGTCGCCTAACCGATTACTCATAAACTTATTTCTGTTCATTCAAGATAAATTTAGTTCGACTGAAATGAGTAAACCAGCAACTATTTAACCTCTTTTTGGATGACTCGCCGTTAATTTAATTGAGAGACTGTAATATTTTTCAGAATAATAAATGAGGATGCGGTTATGCAGTGGATAGTTTTTAAATGGTTGTTGTTAATATTGAGTGCTGGGCTGATAAGCAGTGCAACAGCAACGACTTGGGGACAAGAAGAAGTGGAAGACCCATTTATTGCAGGCGCGACTTGTAAAGTGAGCTCGCCTGCGAGTTATGGATCTTATATTTACCATTGGCCCTCGAAGTACGATCAAGTGTTCTGGCCATATACCGATGGTCATGGCATTTGGTATTGTGAGCAATCGGGATTTATTTCTTTTATGCCAGACTTTGCAACGCTAAAAGATGCGGATAAAGCTGCAATTCAATCTTACCTAAATCAGCAAGCGCAAACAACACTCAATAATCAGCAGCGATTAGAGCGCTTGGAAGCCATTAATGCGCTGCGTTCATTTGATCAAGATCATCGCAATCTGTTGCTTCGAGTGTATGCAAGATGGCAGCAAGATTTAGGTGATTTTGCACAAGCTCGTGCTTATCGTAAGTTAGCGTTTCAAGCAATTAAACGCCGACTCGATGGCCAGCTAACGGAAGCACAACGATTAGAGTATCTATATTTAGCTGGTGTTTATGCGCAATACTTTTCCCAAACAGAGGCAAGCCAGCAATATATTGAGCAGCTTACTCAAGCGACTAAAACATTGTCTGATGAAGAGTTAGCTGGTTATGCTGAATACTTAATTGCGCTGTCCGCCGAAACGCGCTTTATAACACCACAAGGTAAGCTCGATCCTGAGCTACCTCAGCAAGAATAAGTGATACTTCCACCTCTGAGTGTAAGTCAATTGAATTAATTGGTTATGCTGCCTGAGGTGCTCTTCGGGTAAACGCTAATAAAGCTAGCATTAATAAAAATATTAGCGCGTAAAGAGCGTAGATATCATTAACAGCTAGAGTAGCCGATTCATCAGCAACTAATTCTTTGACCATTTGCAGCGAAAGCGCTGGCTGGTTTAAATCTGTTGGAGATAATTCACTCAGAAGACTCTCGTAGTTTGACTCGTGCTGAACATTTTGTGTAAGCGTAAACTCATGGTACTTATCTCGATGTCTCCATAGTGTTACGGTAACTGCAGCTCCCATGCTTGCTGCTAATGTACGTAAAAAATTTGATAAACCTAATGCCGCGGTAGTACTACTGGGCGGTATTGTTGAAAGTATAAT
>JABXHQ010000026.1 GCA_013373545.1 Gammaproteobacteria bacterium | reverse complement strand
TCATCGACCTTAAATTGATAGCTAAGGCGCATATCAAGGCGTTCGAAGTCAACAGTAAACCAATCATTATAGCGATGAAAGCCGCTGTACAGTGACCACTCATCGCCGAGCTTGCCAAACCAATTAACACTCAAAGTGCTTTTCGGAGTGCTGCGTCCGTAGTAGTTAATGGTGGGTTGATATAAATCGATGGCCGTGGCTGTGAACCAAATACGGTTTGAGGCGTTGATGTCCCAGCTGAGCTGCCCTTCAATACCTTTCAATTTAAATTTGCCTTGATTGACTAAGTCAAACTCATCTACCTGGGTATCGCCTTCGAGCAGATCGCACAAAGCGTCATTAAATAATTTAATATCAAGCTCAATACCTTTTTCGATATCTTGATAGAACCACCCGAGCTCCCAGGCCTGTATTTTTTCATAATCCAAGCCGCCATTAGCGCTGGCATGTTGATAAAAATAAGCGAAGTTATCGTTACCATTTACGCTTACTGGCTGTCCGTTCAAGTCGGTTAAATCACGCAGACGATAGCTGCGCACATTGGCTTCTTCAAATAAGTCGGGACTGCGCTGGGCTTCACTGTAAATCAGGCGCACACTTTGATTGCTGCTGGCCAACCAGTTAATAGCGAGACGCGGAGAAGTGGCATTGCCAATCATACTGTCGCGCTCGAGCATTACCCCAGCATTAAAATGCCAATCCTTAAACGGCTTATATTCTCCATGTGCAAATACTCGAGAAATATTCTTACTTGCGCTGCCGTTAAAATAACTCTCGGAAGAAGTGGTGTCACGGCGGTAACTAAAGCCACTCACAACGCGCAACTCATCGGAGAAATTAGAAATAAACTGGACTTCACCATCGACGCGTTTTTCTGTCAGATCTTGGTTAGCATAGCCACAGACGATGTCAGCGCCATTCTGAAATAAACGCGCATAGGCTAACTGGGCTTGTGCATCAGTTGCGGCATCGCCAGAGGGTGGTGGTGGCCCAGGCAAAGCCGGCAAAAATTGGCTATCGGTATAATTCGCATCCAGGGTATACAGATCGTACAGTTCATTGGATAGTAGCAACTGCGGTGCGCAGGTTTGCCATGACTCTTCAAGTTTGGTGTGGGTAGAAAAAACTTGTACTGAAACTTCATGTTTGGCATTGATGAAATACTTTGATGTGGCATGCAAGAAGCTATTTTCAACGTCGACAAAGTGATAGGGCGTCACTTCATTATCTTCAAGATCATCAATCTGTTTATTGCTATTACTAAAACCAAATTGAAAACGCAAAAAATCATTGTCATTTTGATGCCAAACTAAATCGCCGCTCAGTCGAACTGCATTATGGCCGTCATAACGCGGCTCGCCGTCGCTATCAATTTCAAAGCCATTATCTTGTTGTGCACCTAAATCGATGCCGATAGCGAGTTCGTCGTAAGATTGCGCAAAGCGCACTTCGCTGTCTTGAACACCATGATTGCCCTGGCGATGAGTGAGTTTAACGCCTAATTGATCTTCCGGGTGAAAGGTGATGATATTAATTACCGCCAAATAGCTGTTGGCGCCATAAAGCGCTGAATTGGGACCGCGGATAACTTCAATACGAGAAATTTTATCAATCGATACGGGTAAGTCCGTCCATAAAATACGCGCCAAAGCGGCTTTGTAAATTGAGCGACCATCCACTAACACTTGCAAATGCCGACTATTTTCACCGCCGAGCGCGTGGTAGCCCACTTCGGGCGTGTGCCCGCGCTCATAGCCCACCGTCATTCCCGGTACTAAACGCAGTATTTCGGCAATCGAGCGTGCGCCGAGCTGAGTGATGGTTTGATGATCAATAACCGTTACCGCAGCGGGCGTTTCCGACTTAGGTTGTTTTAGCCGCGTGGCACTGAGCACCACTGGCAGCTCTTGATCAAATAACGGATCATCGAGTGTAAGCTCGTTGTCGTCGGCCTGGCATAAGCCCATGATGGCAAGGGCTGCGGATACTGAGAGATAAATGCGAGCGTTGTTTAACATGGACACCTAAGGTTCTCTAGTTTTTATCGCGTTGAGTAGGCTGTGTCGATTGCTAGTTCTGACGCATGCGATGACTGTCATAAAGCCGCTGATTAAATTTCTTCGAGGCCTTACTGAGCATGTCTCGAGCGTGATATTATGCACAGCACAGGGTTAAGTTTAGTGACTTGACATAAAAATTTCACTATTTTTTCAGCAGGAGCTTTTGTGAAGGAAACAATGAACACGACTTTAACGGCCATTGATATGGACGAAAAGCTAGCATTGATGCGCGAAACGTGCCGAAAGATCCTGAAACTCGCCGAATCGAAAGGGGCGACTAGTGCTGAAGTGGGGGTTAGCCAAGATACCGGAATTTCGGTGCAAGCTCGTGCCCGCGACGTTGAAACCGTCGAGTTCAACCAAGATGGCAGTTTTGGAATTAGTGTTTATTTCGGGCAAAAGAAAGGTACCGCAAGTACTACCGACACCAGTCCACAAGCCATCGAGCAAGCGGTTGAAGCCGCCTGTAATTTTGCCAAATATACTGAGGCGGATCCCTTCGCCGGCTTAGCTGATGCCAGTTTAATGGCCACCACACCTATCGATCTTGATCTAGACCATCCCAGCAACATTAGCCTCGATGAAATGAAACTCATGGCGCTCGCTTGCGAAGCGGCCGGGTTAGATTGTGAAGGCATTGCACAAGCTGATAGTGCTTCCATTTCAGCACATCGAAATGCGCGTGTGTATGCTAACTCACATGGCTTTTTAGGGGATAGCAGCAGCACGCGTTACAGCATGAGCAGCATTTTAATCGCCCAAGATGAGCAAGGCATGAAGCGTGATTATTGGTTTACGCTGGGACGCCGTTTCGAAGACTTAGAGTCTCCAGAAGAAGTGGGGAAAAAAGCCGCTGAACGGGTACTCAATCATTTAAATGCACGGGTGTTAAAAACCCAAAAAGCACCGGTAATGTTTACCCCAGAAATGGCGCGTGGCATTTTAAGTCACTTGTTCGGCGCGATTCGCGGCAGCGCTTTGTATAACAAGGCCTCGTTTTTAGTTGATGCTTGTGGCGAGGCGATTATGCCATCGTTTGTGACTATCGATGAACGACCACACGAACGCGGCGGATTAGGATCGGGCTACTTTGATAACGAAGGTGTGGCCACTCATAATCGAGAAATAGTCCGAGACGGTGTGCTGCAAGGCTATATTCTAAACTCTTATGCAGCGCGCAAGCTCAACACAGTCACCACCGCCAATGCCGGCGGCTTACACAATGTCTACATTAATCACCAAGGCCTCGACTTTGCGGCGATGTTGGCTGAATTGAACACGGGTGTTCTAGTCACTGATTTAATGGGCCAGGGGGTGAATGTGGTGACTGGAGATTATTCGCGCGGCGCTTCAGGCTTCTGGGTTGAAAATGGTGTCATTCAATATCCAGTACATGAAATTACGGTGGCAGGAAACTTAAAACAAATGCTGCAAAATATTCGCTGCGTTGGAGCCGATCAAGATCGCCGCTCATCAATTGTTAGTGGTTCAATGATTATTGATGGGATGACCATCGCTGGCCAGTAAAGTTTATGCCAGCCAAGCGCTGGATTAAGCGAAGAATAAAGTAGCGAAGCCGAGTAAGGTAAAAAAGCCAACAACATCGGTAATGGTGGTTAACACAACGCCGCCGGAAAGTGCCGGGTCGATGTCGAACTTTTTTAATGTCATCGGTAAAGTCGCGCCAGCAAAAACACCCACCACTAAGTTGACTACCATAGCGCCGGCAATGGCAATCGCCAGCAACAAGCTCTCACCGGTATAGCTAAACCAAAAGTAGGTGAGGGTACCAACGGCAAGCGCCCACAATACGCCGTTAATTAAACTCACGCCCAACTCTTTCATAATTAACCAACGCGCATTACCGGCGACAACGTGGCCTAATGACATACCGCGAATAACTAGGGTGAGTGTTTGTGTACCCGCAACACCGCCCATGCTCGGTACAATCGGTTGTAAAATAGCCAGTGCTGTCACTAGCTTAATGGTGTCTTCAAAAATACCAATCACTTGTGCGGCAACCAAAACGGTTAATAAGTTAATGCCCAACCAAATCGCGCGGCGCTTGGCCGATGACCATACCGGCGCGAAAGTATCATCGGTTTCATCTAAACCGGCCATGCTCATTAAGGAGTGTTCGGCTTCTTCTCGAATAACATCGACCACGTCATCAATGGTGATCCGGCCGAGTAAGCGGTTTTCATCATCGACGACCGGCGCCGATAATAAATCACGACGTTCAAATATTTGCGCAACTTCAGATGCTGATTTAGTGGCATTAATGGTTTCCACATCACCATCGATAACGTCTTCAACAATCGACTCAGGACGGCTAGTAATGAGTGTTGCTAAGCTCACGGCGCCCAGTAAACGATCACGGGTATCGACCACATAAATCGCATCGGTGGATTCCGGTAAGCCTTTCATACGTAAGTACCGCAGAACCACATCAATGGTGACTTTCGGCCGCACGGTAATGGTATCAATATTCATTAAGCCGCCAGCGCTGTCTTCTGGGAAGACTAAGGCGGCTTCAATACGATGACGATCTTGATCGCTCATCGATGCCATTACTTCTAAGTAAACACTTTCTGGCAGCTCACCAAGAATGTCCGCCAAGTCATCAACTTCGAGTCCTTCGAGCGCTTGGGCCAATTGTTGCGGAGCCATTTGGTCGACGAAATTATTCCGAATTTCATCGTTTAAATAATTCAGTATTTCACCTTCGCGCTCAACATTAACCAGCTTCCAAAGCAAGTTCCGCGCGCGCGGTGGTGATGATTCCAAAAGGTGCGCCACATCGGGTGGTGGCATGTCGTTTAGCATCATTCGAACATGAACAAACATCCCGCTATCCAGCGCTTCATTCAGCTGTTGGATTTTGTCGATGGTGGGTTCTTGTTCGTAAGTTTCGACCATACCGATTCCGTGTTTGATGCGTTTTGGTGGGTATTTAAGGTGCTGGCTATCTAGGACCTTAAACACAATAAAACTTTAAAAATAGCAATAAGTTAGCCGTTACATATTATAGCGTTTCTAACACTATAGTCGATGGCTGTTAGGAATTTTCGTAGAATCCGTCAACGATTAGCTGAGTTAACGCAGCAACGGCCGCTTGCTCGTCGTGACCGGTAGCGGTGATGAGAACTTGCTTGCCGCAATTAGCCGCTAAGGTGAGTAAGTGAATAAGACTGTCGGCGGGTACTTCACGCCCTTCGTGTTCAATGGTGATGTCAGAATCAAATTGATTAACTAATTTAACCACTTCGGCAGCGGCGCGCACATGCATGCCTTTGTCGTTGGTAATGGTGCAGTATTGCTTAATCATTGGCGGCAAAGATACCGATAGCGTTTTGAGCGGCGCTTTGTAGATGTGCAGCGGCAGCGCTTAAACTCATGTCTTCACATTCAGGGATCGCGGCGAGCATTGCGTCATTGAAGCCACTGACTACAATCGCTGGGCATTCATCTGCGAGGCGTTGCAGTAACTGTGCATGGCTACAAGCTGAGTCGACTAAGATCACCACGCCGCGGCCTTTGTTGATATTCCGAATGCGGCCGGCGATGTGAGGGAAAATAATATTATCGGTCGCGTCTTCATTAAAGGTCAGTGTGTGGCAGTCAACATTTAAGTTGCCGATTCGTTTGCGCACGGTTCCGAGCAGCTCCTTGCCTGCCATCGAACGCGATAAAATAAGCACCGATAAATTGCCCATGGCGTCCTCTAATGTTTTAAATCGCGATGGATGACTTTAGTATTCGTACGCTCTTTACGAAAGTGTGCGGCGAGTTTTTCTGCCATAAACACACTGCGATGATGACCGCCGGTACAGCCGATGGCAACCGTCATATAGCTACGATTGTCTTGCTCGAAGCGTGGCAGCCACGTATGCAGAAAAACCTTTAGCTGCCAAAACAACTCCATGACTAACGCCTGGCTCTCTAAGTATTCGATAATCGGCGTCTCGGTGCCATTGAAGCTGCGCAATTTTGGATCCCAATAAGGATTGGGTAAGCAGCGCACATCAAAGACATAATCAGCATCAGTTGGAATGCCATTTTTAAAGCCAAAAGATTGAAAAGTGACATCCATTTGCGCTTTATGATTAACCAAAATACGTTCTTTAATAAAGTCGCGCAGCGCGTACGGCGTCATCGAAGTGGTATCAATTAATAAGTCAGCACAGAGCGCTACCGGCTCTAATATTTCCCGCTCTTTGGCCAGCGCCTCTTTGAGCGTAAACCCATTTTGGGTCAGCGGGTGTCGACGTCGCGTTTCACTAAAGCGTTTGAGTAACGTGGCGTCATCGGCATCAATGTAAAATACCTGAAAGGTTTCACCTTGTTGGCCAATTTGTTCGAGGATATCGTTAAACTTCTCAAGATCGGAAGGGAAGCTGCGGGCATCAATACCTAGAGCGAGATCTTGGTGTTTAACTTCAAAGGTATCGACCAGTTGTGGAATTAATGATAGCGGAATGTTGTCGACACAGTAAAAGCCTTGGTCCTCGAGCGAACGTAGCGCAACGGTTTTACCGGATCCGGAACGTCCACTGAGAATTACGCGTTTCATGATGAGGTGTCGGTCTCGCTTTTTTTCAAACCTGCTGAAACTATATCATACAGGGCTTGATTATTGTAAGCGTTGCGCAGCTGGCGACAAAAGGACTCTGATTTGAGCAGCGTAGCGATGTTCGATAGAGCGCTTAGGTGTTCGTCGTGGGCTTGTTCAGGCACTAACACCGCAAATAAAATATCAACCGGCTGCTTGTCAGGAGCGTCGTAGTCAACGCCTTCTTCAAGCATTAACACTGCGCAAACCGCCTGTTCGCAGCCGCCACAGCGTCCGTGGGGGATAGCGATACCATTACCCAAAGCCGTACAGCCAAGACGTTCACGACTAAACAGACTATCGAGGACTTGTTGTTCGGAAAGTGACTGACACGAACTCGAGAGGGTTTCACTTAAGATTTCAAAAGCACGCTTTTTGCTGGTGACCTGAGCACACACTAAAGTGCGCTCAGGGTTTAGACAACTAAGTAGGTTCATATTCAGTGACGAATCATTTTTTCCTTGTGCTTGATAACTTGCCGGTCGAGCTTGTCAATCAGAGCATCAATAGCAGCGTACATATCTTCATTCTCAGAATTTGCGAAAATTTCGCCGCCGTTAACATTTAGCTTAGCTTCCGCTATCTGCCTCAATTTTTCAACACTTAAAATGACATGAACATTGTTAATATGATCGAAATGTCGTTCCAGCTTCTCAAATTTCTCGTGAACGAAGTTGCGTAGTGAATCAGTGATATCGACGTGGTGACCGGTTAAGTTAATTTGCATAGTCGACTTCCTTCTGTTGTGGAGTAATTATTGGTTTTGGTCGCAGCAACCATTAGCACGACCAACTCGATTCAATGTGCGCCTTTAATAGTGACGGAAATACTCATAATTGCTTTGACTTATATCAAGGTCTTTCGTTCATTTGACGGCGGAATATTCATCGCCTCACGGTATTTCGCAATGGTTCGTCGAGCAACATTAATGCCTTGATCCTTCAGCAACGCGGCAATTTTATTGTCACTGAGTGGTTTCGCATTGTTCTCTGCGGCAATTAGCTTTTTAATTAATGCCCGAATCGCTGTCGACGAGCATTCTCCGCCACTGGCCGTACTGACATGACTAGAGAAGAAATACTTTAGCTCAAAAATACCGCGTGGCGTATGCATATATTTTTGTGTGGTTACTCGCGAAACCGTGGACTCATGCATCTCAACTTCTTCGGCGATATCGGATAGTACCAGCGGTTTCATGGCCTCTTCACCATATTCAAAAAAGCCTAATTGCTTTTCTACAATGCTGGTGGTGACCTTAAGCAGAGTATCATTGCGGCTTTGTAAGCTTTTTATAAACCACTTGGCTTCTTGGAGGTTGTTTTTTAAAAAGGTATTGTCACTGCTGCTATCGGCGCGTTTGATTAACGACGCATAGTTAGCGTTGATGCGTAGTTTTGGCGCGCAATCAGGATTCAGCTCAACCACCCAACGACCATTTTTCTTGGTGACGAAAACATCGGGCACCACATACTCTGAATGACTACTGGAAACGATGCTGCCAGGCCGTGGGTTTAAGCGCTGAACAAAAGCCATCACTTCCTTTAAAAAGTCTTCTGGCCATTTAGTCTGACGCAAGATCTGTTTGTAATTGCGACTGGCAAGAGCGTCGAAATGATCGTCAATTAGCTCTTTCGCTTCGGTCCAATAGGGGACTTCCGCGCTAAATTGATTCAGTTGCAGTTGCAAACATTCATGTAAATCACGGGCCGCGACCCCAATCGGATCAAAGGATTGAATTAAATGTAAAACCGCAACAATTTCTTCAATTTCGATCAATTGTTCTAAGTCGTCTTGATCGTCTTCATTGAGCTGTTGCTGTAGTTCTTCGAGACTAGTGCGCAGGTAGCCTTCATCATCGATCTCATCAATGATGACATAAGCGATGGCTTTATCGCGCTCGGACAACGGGGTCATGGTGAGTTGCCAGATTAAATGATCGTGCAGCGACTCAGATGTTTCGCCTTGAAAATCGTACTCGCGATCATCATCATTGCGAGCACCGGAGGCCGGTGGGGTGTATTGATAATCTTCCCATTGGGTATCCACCGCCAATTCTTTTTCCAATGACGGATCGGCAATCGCTTCAGAAGTTTCTATTTCAGAACTGTCAGTGGTTTCGCTTTTACTTTCGGCGGTCTCGCCGTTGAGCTTTTCTTCGCGTTCGGATTCTTCTTGATTATCAAGCATCGGATTCGATTCCAATGCTTCTTGAATTTCATTCTGGAGATCTAAACTGGACAATTGCAACAGGCGGATGGCCTGCTGTAACTGCGGCGTCATAGTGAGGCTTTGTCCAATTTTAAGCTGTAAAGAAGGCTTCATCGAGTCGTTATTTTAGCCATTTAATTGCGTTCGTTTAACTTAATTATCGTCCAGTTCCAAGCTTGGTTAACGGTAAACCGAAAGCGTTGCCTGCTCTGTGTTTCGATATTCTCTTATAATTCTCTGCGTCCAGCGCAATGTCTTACCTTAATCATAGCAATACCTAGCGTGTTTAGCCGAAATTTTCGCTTTCCCACCCGGCCATAAGGTATTGATTAGGGCTAAGTGTAAATTTTTCAATCACTTGCTCGCAATATATTTTTGAGCTTTGCGATAAGATAGTCACTGGAGTGCTGAATTAACGATAACCAATGGTTATAAATTAAACTCTTCACCCAAATAAACTTGCTTAACGACGGGGTTATTTAAGACTTCTTCAGCACTGCCTTCGGCAATTAGTTCACCGGCGCTTACAATATAGGCATGTTCACATACGGCCAGGGTTTCACGAACGTTGTGATCGGTGATTAACACACCAAGGCCACGATGTTTCAATTGTTCAATAATGTGTTTTATTTCATTGACCGAAATCGGATCAACACCCGCAAAAGGCTCATCGAGGAGAATGTACTGTGGGTTGTTGGCTAAGGCGCGCGCAATTTCAACACGCCGCCGCTCACCGCCAGAAAGACTCATGCCTAAACTGTTACGAATGTGTTCAATCTGAAATTCGCCTAATAGCTTTTCCATTTCCGCCTGGCGCTGCTGTGGGGACAACTCTTGGCGTAGTTCGAGCACGGCCATAATGTTATCGCTGACGGTTAACTTGCGAAATACCGAAGCTTCTTGAGGTAGATAGCCAAGGCCGAGCTTCGCTCGTTCATGCATCGCGGTTTGAGAAATGTCATTACCATTAAGCCATACTTCACCACTGTCTTGCGCAACGAGTCCAACAATCATGTAAAACGAAGTGGTTTTTCCTGCGCCGTTAGGCCCGAGCAAACCAACAATTTGACCTTGTTTGACTTGTAACGATACGTCTTTAACAACCTTACGGGCTTTGTAAGCTTTGGCGAGATTTTTCGCTAGCAATTCGCTCATGGTTGTTCCTTATTCGTGTGGTCAATTATTTGAATCCGTTGTTGGCTGTCGGCGGGTGTTTCCCAAGAGCCATCGTTCAAATGATAAATGAGTCCGGCTGCGGTAATGGTTTGTTGCCCTTGAGTGATGGTAACGTTGCCGCGCAATTGTAAAATGGCTGTAGCAAAGTCATATTCGATAGAGTCCGCGGAAATAACCGTAGCGGTTGGTTGGTTATTGTGCAACTGAAGCGTAACCGGAGCACCGGTTAACGTTAATCGATCGGCGCGTAAGTCAGGACTGGAAAAATTAACCGGCGCCTCTCCACTGGCCACATAAAAGCGCGCCAACTGCGCCGTTACCGTCATACTTTGTGAGGCGCTTTGTTGTACTTGCAATGGTGCAAGGTTTTGCAATTCAAAATAACTTAATTTGGAATCAAAGCTGAGGTGATCGAGCGTTGCATTTAGCTGCACATTGCGACTGGCTTGTGCTAATTGCATGGGAGCGCCACTGGCGTGCAACTGTGATTGCTGTGCTGTGCGGGTGATGCGTAACTCTTGCGCCTTAAGCGCAATGGCAGCACTACAGTAGTCGACTTGACCTGTGGCGATGGTGCTATTGCCCGAACGTTTCATCGCACCGGCAGAAAACCGGTCTTGGGTACACAACTGTAAGGCCGTGCTCTGGGCAAACAGCGCGGCCGCATGGATCAGCAAACTGAATAAAACTAATCCGCGCAGATTAACTATCATGTGCATTGCCCTCAACACCATTGGTTAGCTCCACATCAAAATTGGTTAAATCAATATTGACGCCATTCGCTTTTAATTGGTGGAACTGATCGCGTAACAACGTTGGCTTTTGATTAAACAAGCGCTGCTCAGTAGCGGAGTAATTAAGCGCTTCGGTGGTCAGTGATAATGCCGCTTGCTGTGGCGATTGAATGCTTACAGATTGCTGAAATCGAATGCTGTTTAAGCGGTCGTGGCTAATCGCTTTTTGCGCTGATACTTGCCATTCCACTTGCTGGTGCTCGGTGATCATTTGCGGTTGTACTAATTCAACTCGTGCGTCATCGAGCACTGCTTTGGCCGCAGCAACCTGGTGTACGCGGCGTCCGTTTTCATCGTATTGTTGTTGGCTAAAACCGCTAATTTCAATATGGTCGGTATACGATGAGTCGACGGGTGTGGTAGATAAACTTTGCCACTGACTGATCAGCAACATCACAGCCACTAGTGCAACTAAAATATACGGAAAATATTTGCGTCTAATCATGATAAATATTGCTGATAAGTCGACTCGAGCGCTTGCTGACTGAACAGTAATAACTCAGCCGTTTCGCGCACTGCACCCATACCACCGCCGGCGGTTGTGATCCAATCGGCGTGTTGTTTCACAAACCAATTGCCGTCTTGCACGGCAATGCCTAAACCAGCCATTTGCATCAAGGGTAGATCGGGTAAGTCGTCACCAATGTGGGCAACTTGATTGGCTGAAACTTGGCAGAGCTGCAACAATTCATTAAACGCAGCACGCTTATCGCTTTTGCCTTGAAAAACAAATTCAATGCCTAGCTCTTTCGCACGACGCTCGACAATGGCTGAGTGACGTCCAGTGATAATGGCAGTTTTGATATTATTCTGCTGTAAAAGCTTAATACCTAGACCGTCTTTAATATTGAAGTTTTTCAGCTCGTCGCCACTATTGCTGTAATAAACTTTGCCATCACTGAGCACACCGTCAACGTCCATAATCAGTAGGCGAATCATTTGTGCTTTTAATCGCAAGTCATTCGGCAGTGCATTAAAGTCCATTACACAACCCCTGCTTTGAGTAAATCGTGCATATTCAGGGCTCCGACCACTTTGCCATTGCTGTCGGTTACCACGAGTGCGCTGATCGATTCTTGCTCCATTATTTGCACCGCTTCGACGGCCAGCATATCCGGTAAAATGGTTAAACAATTGCGCGTCATCACTTGACCGATGGCTGTGTTGGTAAAGTCGACATTTCTTTCGATCGAACGCCGTAAGTCGCCATCTGTAAAAATGCCCAGTAACTGCTCTTCGGCATTTACCACTGTCGTCATGCCGAGGCGTTTTTCGGTTATTTCCAATAACGCCTGCTTTAACAGTACGGTTTCACCGACACGGGGCACATCGCTACCTTTGTGCATAATATCGTCGACTTTGAGCAGTAACTTACGGCCGAGACTGCCGCCAGGATGAGACAGCGCAAAATCATCAGGGCTAAAGCCGCGGGCATCGAGTAGCGTGATGGCCAGTGCATCCCCCATGACTAAGGCCGCTGTGGTGGAGGCGGTTGGCGCTAAGTTTAATGTACAAGCTTCTTGATCGACGCTGGTATCAAGATTCACATCGGCTAAGCGAGCGAGTGTTGAAGTCGGGTTTCCGGTCATACTAATCAGAGGTACATTTTTGCGTTTAATAACCGGCAATATGGCGGTGATTTCTTCGGTTTCGCCAGAATTAGATAGGGCCAATACCACGTCGCCTTTGGTAATCATGCCTAAATCGCCATGGCTCGCTTCTCCGGGATGAACGAAAAAAGAGGGGGTACCGGTGCTGGCCAATGTGGCGGCGATCTTATTGCCAATATGGCCGGATTTACCCATTCCGGTAACGACCACGCGGCCGTCACAGGCCAACAGGATTTGACAAGCTTTGGCAAAATCATGGTTGATCGACTGGCGCAGTTTGTTGATACCTGCCATTTCGATATCGAGTACCGATTGACCGAGCTCTATAAGGCGTTCTGGTGCTTGCATAACCGTTTCACTTTGGACTAAATCATTGGATTATAACGAATTAGCAGCAGCGGTGCGCGGGTATTTAAGAAGATTTATAGCATTGCCGATTTCAACACAGCTGGCGCCGTTAAAGATGACCGAGTTCGGTCATTGCGGATAATGCCAGCCAAGTAATAAACGCGCCCACCAATAAGCAGCCTTCAATGCGATTGATATGCCCTTTGCGGCCGCCAAAACCATAGCCCATAATGCCCATAGCAACGGTTAGACCAATCATTGGCAGCACATTGAGGTAGATGACATTTTGGCTGTTAGCCGCAAACTCAATTCCGGTAATAATCCCCGGTAAGCTCAGTACCGCGAGGAGATTAAAGATATTCGAGCCAATGACATTCCCGAGCGCCATTTCGTCTTCGTCTTTCAGCACGCCGGCAACCGATGCCGCCAACTCTGGTAGGCTGGTACCGATGGCAATAATGGTCGAGCCAATGATGAGATCGCTAATGCCAAAGTGCGCGGCGATATTCGAGGCTCCGTATACCAGCATTTTGGAACTGATTTGCAGTAAGATCATGCCGATCACAATCCACATGGTGGCACGCGCATTGGTCATGGTGTCGGGGAGCTCATCAACGATTTCTTGCAGCATTAAGTCTTGGCGCACTCGGGTTTTCATGCCCACGCGAATCAGCCAGCTCACATAGATAACCAAACCGATAATCAGTGGCCATGACTCCAGCGCGGTTAAATCGCCATCGAGTAATAAAAAAGACGCCCAGAGCGTGATGCCCAATAACACTGGAAACTCGCGTTTAATGGTGCCAGATTCAACATGCAGCGGTTTAATCATGGCGGAAATACCCAGTACAAACGCAATATTGGTGATATTGGAACCAATCGCGTTACCCAAACCAATTTCGGGGTTATTCGACAGCGAGGCGTTTAGCGAGATAAAGATTTCTGGTGCGGATGAACCAATCGCAACAATGGTTAAGCCAACAATTAGCGGGCTGACCCCAAGGTTTCGAGCCAGCGCCGCAGCACCATCGGTAAACCGATCGGCACTCCAAACAAGCAAAGCTATTCCTGACACGACTAACGCGAAGTAAGACACCATAGATTATTAAATCACCTGAATTTTGGCAAAGCCGCCTATTAAAGAGGGAGAGTGGATTGGAATCAAGGAGTTTCTGAAATTATTTACTACCATGACGGCATTGTACGTGAGAATGCGGCGGAATTCCGAGTAAAATCGTGACAAAGTTTTACAGATACTCACAGACAATACCGGCGTAAGGCGATGAAATGGTGTAAACTAGCGCCAGAAATGGGCAGTGGCTGGCTGGACAGCACTGTCCCCATCAGTCAAAATTGCGGTCGTTTTACGATCCTCAAATCTAGGTAGAGCCTTAAATGATGACACCGGACAAAATTAAAGAGCTATTGAGTGCCGCTTTTGCCGATGCTGATATTGCAGCAGACGGCGATGGTAGCCATTTCAAAGTGCGCATTGTCGCTGATGTTTTCCAAGACATGCGACCGGTCAAAAAACAACAAATGGTTTATCAAGTCTTGAATGAAGAAATCAAGAGCGGCGCAATACATGCGCTATCGATTGAAACCTATACCCCGGACGAGTGGTCCAAAGCGCGTGCGCTTAATTTGGGGTAAACCGCCAGTAGCGCGAACAACAATAATATTTAATCGGAGCAGTTAATGGATAAATTATTGATTTCTGGCGGAAAACCGCTTTCTGGAGAGATTCGAATCTCAGGCGCTAAAAACGCCGCGTTACCTATTTTAATGTCGACATTGTTGGCTGACGGTAAAACCGCCGTCGGCAACGTGCCGCATTTGCACGATGTTACGACCACTATCGAATTGATTGGGCGTATGGGTTGTAGTTTAACGATTGATGAAAAGCTCAACGTAGAAATTGATACCAGCACTATTAATAGTTTTGAAGCGCCCTATGAGTTGGTCAAAACCATGCGTGCTTCGATTTTGGTATTAGGACCCTTAGTAGCTCGTTATGGCCAAGCCGATGTGTCTCTGCCGGGTGGTTGCGCGATAGGTACGCGTCCTGTGGATCTTCATATTAAAGGTCTTGAAGCCATGGGTGCAGAAATTACGGTTGAAGGCGGCTACATTAAAGCGCGCAGCAATGGTCGCCTCA
Source organism: Gammaproteobacteria bacterium (assembly GCA_013373545.1). Taxonomy (GTDB): domain Bacteria; phylum Pseudomonadota; class Gammaproteobacteria; order Enterobacterales; family Kangiellaceae; genus Pleionea. The sequence goes on along the minus strand of JABXHQ010000026.1, from coordinate 31,472 downwards.
AAGGCGCGCATATCTTTATGGATCTTGTGAGTGTTACCGGAACAGAAAACATTTTAATGGCCGCGACGTTAGCGGAAGGGCAAACGGTCATTGAAAATGCGGCGCGCGAGCCCGAAGTGGTCGATTTGGCGCATTGCTTGAACTCCATGGGGGCAAAAATTTCCGGTATCGGTACCGATAAATTGGTCATTGATGGTGTCGAGCGATTAAACGGTACTCACTACAACGTATTACCGGACCGCATTGAAACGGGCACTTATCTCATCGCCGCTGCGATTACCAGTGGCCGAGTTAAAGTTAAAGATACCGATCCGACAATCTTAGACTCGGTGTTGGCGAAGTTAGAAGAAGCCGGCGCCAAAATCACGACCGGTGCGGATTGGATTGAGCTGGATATGGAAGGGCGTCGTCCGAAAGCGGTGAATATCAAAACCGCGCCTTATCCCGGTTTTCCAACCGATATGCAAGCCCAGTTTACGGCCTTAAACGCAATTGCTGAAGGTACCGGAACCATCACCGAAACCATTTTTGAAAATCGTTTTATGCATGTACCTGAGATGTCACGGATGGGCGCTGATATGCGTATTGAAGGCAACACCGCATTTATCAAAGGCGTGGATAGTTTAAAAGGTGCTCAGGTAATGGCGACCGATTTACGCGCGTCTGCGAGTTTGGTATTGGCCGGTTTAGTGGCGCAAGACGATACCATTGTCGATCGCATTTATCACATTGATCGTGGTTATGAATGTATCGAAGAAAAGCTGCAGTTGATGGGCGCTAAAATACGCCGTATTCCGTCTTAAGTTAGGCAACACTTGGAACCAAAAAAAAGCCGCAATCGCGGCTTTTTTTTGGCCTTTGATTATTGCCGTACCCGCGGCGCTTCGGCGACTTCAAGCGTCACATCAATACGTTCTTTGCGGCGATACAAGGTGAAACTAAGCTGCTCGCCCGGCGAAGCTTTAGAAATAATTTCGTAAGCTTGATTGGCCGATGTGATTAAAACATCGTTGACATGGGTAATAAAATCACCGCGCTCCAAACCGGCTTTCGCGGCGGGTCCATTGGGTTCAACATGGGTGACAGCAATACCTTCGCCAAACTTACTTTCCGGTGGCGCAAACGCTTGATGACCACGCTGATTTAAGATGCCACCTCGAAAACCAACCCAAGCGCGACTGATTTTTCCATCATCCATCAAGTCGTCAACAATGTTGCGAACCACCGGATAGGGAATACTAAAGCCAATGCCCGTTTGCGCCGCACTTTCATTACTGGTGGCTAGTTGCTGCGCGGTTATGCCAATTAATTCGCCATATGCGTTGATCAGTGCACCACCCGAGTTGCCGGGATGAATGGCTGCATCAATTTGATAAATGGTGAAGTCGGTGCGCACCGAGCGCGTCGCTGAAACAATTCCCATGGTTACGGTTTGATCGAACTGTCCGTATGGATTGCCCACCGCAAACACAATGTCGCCGGTACGCACTTCTCGCTGTTCATTGACCCTCGCTGTCGGAAGGTTATCTAGATCGATAAATAGCAGCGCTAAGTCGGTGTTGGGATCACTGCCAATGACACTGGCTATTTTTTGTCGTCCATCGGACAATTGAACTTTAATCGAATCAGCATTGTGAATAACGTGGTAATTGGTCACTACATAGCCACGCTCATCAATAATAACCCCCGATCCGACATTTAAACCAACATCGACCAAGTATTGATCATCGAGACTGGTGGGATTGGGATTTTTCGAAAGCGTGCCTTTATTGATAACGGTTTGAATACTGACTACGGCCGCGGCGGATTGCTCGATTTCATCGGCAAACGAGGCCTTTAACACTTGCTGATGCGTTGGTGGCGTGACGGGCGGCTGCACTGAATATACCAGGCGCTGGGCTAACCATTGGCGCAGTTCAATGCTGACCGGTGCTTCTGACCACAGCAGTAGGTAGAGTAGGGCCATTAATAGGCCGATGGTTACGTATTTTATCCAGTAGCTCACAAGCGTCAATTTTTTAATCAATCAAGCACGCATAGTACCTGAGTTTGCGCGCAGAAAAAACTGCCAACCCGCTCGGCCACGGCGAATTTACGGCGTGGCCAGCGTTGCTCACTTAACGGATAACGATCAGAAACTGCTCATTACCACGTTTCACCGTCAGCGGCAGTGCTCGCCCTGCGGCTTGCATTACACGCGCCAGCTGTTCAAAGGAATGCACCGGATAGCGCCCGAGAGCCACAATTCGGTCACCACTGCGCAGGCCAAAGTAAGCGGCACGTGAGCGCTTATCCACTTGGGTAACTTCCAGTCCGTCCTTGCTCGGTACATTTTTGTTGGCAGCAATCTCGACGCCATTAAGCAATGGGTGAAATTCGGCTCCGGCCTTATGTTCAACTTTTGGCTCTTGTAATGTCAGTTGAATGGTCGTTTCATCCCCTTCACGCAATAAACGGATCGCCACTTCACTGCCCGCTGGTAATAAGCCTTCTTGATTGAGTAGGTCGGCGGAAGTTTTCAACTTTCGACCATTGATGGCCAATAAAATATCCGTGGTTTGAATGCCCGCTGCGGCGGCTGACGATTCTGGCGCAACAGCCGTTACTACAACACCTTTACCTTGGTTAACGTCGAGTGCGCGCGCCAAGCTGGGCGTTAGTTCTTGTACCGAAACCCCTAGAATACCGCGGCGGACTTCACCATAATCGACGAGGTGTTGGGTAATGGTTTTCGCTAGATTTATCGGAATAGCAAAGCCAATCCCGATGTTGCCTTTCGGACCTAATATCGCGGTGTTAATACCCACCAGTTCGCCATTTAAATTGACCAGTGCGCCGCCGGAATTACCAGGGTTGATTGCTGCATCGGTTTGAATGAAGTCTTCAAATTCTTCAATGCCTAATCCTGAGCGGCCTTTCGCGCTGACGATGCCAGAGGTCACTGAATGGCCCAAGCTAAATGGATTACCAATGGCGACTACAAAGTCACCTACGCGCAGGGCATCGCTATCGCCAAGGGGCAATGCGGTTAAGTCCGGTGCTTCAATTGCGAGTACAGCAACATCGGTTTTCTCATCGGAACCGACAATTTGCGCGTTAAACTCGCGGCCATCTTCAAGTGAGACTTGAATTTCATCGGCGCCGCGGATCACATGGTGATTGGTTAAAATAAGCCCTTTTTGAGCGTCAATGATAACGCCCGATCCTAAGCTATTGGCTTGCCGTTGGCGTTTCGGGGGAATCAAAAAGCCAAAGCGCGGGTCGCGCATGTAAGGCGTTTCAATGGTCGCCATGGTGGCAATGTTGACCACTGCTGGATTGGTTTTTTCGAGCATCGGGGCAAGACTTGGGACACGATGACCATTCACTTCGGCTGGAAGTTTAGCGAATGCGGTTGTCATACCGAGCGTTGCGAAAAGCATTAGGGTTGCTGCAAGTTTGCGAAACATAACGAGCGCCTCAAAGGTTTTGAATTATTCAATTAACAAAACTGTGACAATATCGCTTATGTAGGGTTCCCAGTCAGTTTTTTCAAGTCAAAAAAAAGCTCGCGAAGTGCGAGCTTTTTTGGTGTTTAAATGGTTCAAGAAAATGCTAGGTTTTCACGTTATCCATATTCAAACTGTTGTGATTAATGACGCCTTTTTCTTTCACTGCGTAATCCAGCGGAGGCTCGCCTTTGGTTTCTTTTTGCTTGTCGAGATGAATAATATCGGCGCTGGCTTCCTCTTCTGCAACCGTTTCTTCAGGCTCGATTTCCTCGGGTTCGTTGCGGTACTCGTGAGCGCGATAAAGACTTTCATTGGAAAAGGTATCTTCACCATTAAAAGGGGCTTCTGGATTATTTGGAATTTGCGAGAAATGCGCGGTGCTTTGGTTTTCTAACGCATTTTTAAATACCGGAGCGCCGCCTAACATTTCTGAGCTTTTGGCCATGTATTGGTAAAGTTCTTGGTAGTTATTAGTGACGCGCGAGAATAGGTCCGCTGACTTTTCAAAGTGGTGATTAACCTTCGCTTGATAGTTTTGCAGCTCGCGATCTTTTTCAACCACAAGGTTTTCTAACTCTTCGATTTTTCGTTGTGATGGCGACTGTCGCTTGCCCAATTGAAATGCAACACCTGCTGCACCGGCAATAGCGATTAAAACGATGAGCCACTCCATGTATATCTCCCCTTGAAATAGCATTAAACACTATAATAGCAAAGTTTACATGAATTACGACAAGTCTGCGGGAAAAAGTTCACTCTCAAAGCCAAAGTAGCGCAAGTCTTTGATTCTTTGCGGGTAAAGAATTCCGAATAAATGATCCACTTCGTGTTGCACGACGCGCGCGTGAAAATCACTGGCTTCTATAGCTAACGGCGTGCCGTTTAAGTCGTAGCCCGTGTAGCGAATCGACTGATACCGCGGCACCAATCCGCGCATACCTGGAATCGATAAACAGCCTTCCCAATCATCGACCTGGGTATCGCTTAGCGGAGTGATCGTTGGATTAATCAAAATGGTTTTCGGAACCGCTTCTGCGGTTGGGTATCGGGGGTTATTAGCGACCTGAAAAATAACCAGTTGAATTGACTCGCCAATTTGTGGCGCGGCCAAACCTGCACCGTTGAGTGCTGCCATAGTATCAAACATATCGCCGACTATCGCAGCCAATTTCGGATCGTCGAAATCGGTCACGGGAGCGGCGGTTTGTTGCAGGATTGGGTGACCCATTTTTAGTACCGGGCGAACGGCCATTAAGCATGCTCCTAGGCAAATAAGTGGAATTCGATAGTAACAGAAAAGTAACTTACCGCGCATGAGTTCCCGGAAGTGCTGCGAAGGGCGAAGGAGCAAAGTTCGAGGAAAATTGAGTGTTCTGGATAAAGATGAGAAAATAATCACCAGAGCACGCTTTTGCCATTCGTGAGGGCGATTAATCCCATTGGTCGATTAATCTCACGAGTCATTCTGTGCGTTTAACCAAGCGTAAGTCAGCTGTAACGTGACCAGGAGTCAGTGGGTAATATGCCTATTAAATCAGAGAAGTTAATGTTGGATGGGCCGCAAGGGCCGCTTGAAGCGATTATTGATGCATCCGATGCTGAGCGTAAGCCGATAGTGGCGATTTGTTGTCACCCGCATCCTCAGCACCAAGGCACTATGACCAATAAAGTCATTCACACAGTGGCGCGAGCGCTTGCCGGAATGGGGGCTACCGCGGTTCGATTTAATTTTCGCGGTGTCGGCAAGAGTGCCGGTGAGTATGGCGAAGGTTTAGGTGAAATGGATGATTGCCGAGCGGTGATTGCATGGGCACAGGCCCAATACCCCGATCATCAGTTGTGGTTGGCAGGATTTTCGTTTGGTTCGTGGATCAGTGCGGCGGTTGCTCATGAATATCCGGTTTCCCAATTAATTTCCATTGCACCACCGGTTGAGCGCGGGGTGTTTTCCAATATGTCTCATCCTCAGTGTGATTGGTTAGCGGTAATGGGAGATGCCGATGAAGTGGTTAGTTTCAGCGCAACCGAAGCTTGGATTGAGCAGTTATCTCCGAAGCCGGATTGGATAGTGATGACCGGTGCCGGACATTTTTTTCATTCTCGCTTAGTTGAATTACGCGAAGTGATTGAGCAACGATTAGCCGCTAAGTTTAGCGAACTTGAGTAAATTCGATTTATGCAGTCAGATATTTCTCCAAAACAAAAATATCAATACGATTTAAAGCGTAGCGACTTTCAGTACGATCCTGAGCAAGAAAATGCAGTGAATTTGCTGGATGATTTATATCATCAGTTAATTCAACGCTGGGAACAACAAAACGCATTGTTAGGTAAATGGTTACAGCGATTGCGCGCCAAACCACCGGTCAAGGGTTTGTATTTTTGGGGCGGCGTTGGACGCGGTAAAACTTATTTGGTCGATACCTTTTTCGACTGCCTACCGTTTGCGGCAAAAAAGCGTTTGCATTTTCATCGCTTTATGCACGAGGTTCATGCGCAATTAAAGTTGCGTAAAGGTCAGTCTGATCCACTGAAGGCCATTGCCAGAGAGATGGCACAAGATACTTTAGTGATTTGTTTCGATGAGTTTTTTGTCAGCGATATTACCGACGCGATGATCTTAGGCGGCTTGTTTACCGAGCTGTTTAAACACGGAGTAACACTGGTGGCTACTTCGAATATTCCACCCGAAAAACTCTATTGGAATGGTTTGCAGCGCGAGCGATTTTTACCGGCGATTAAACTAGTGCAAGAGCACACCCAGGTGGTTAATGTTGATGGTGGTATAGATTATCGACTGCGCACCTTGGAGCAAGCCGAAATCTACCATTACCCGCTTGATCAAGCGGCAATTGATAATTTGAATTATAGTTTTGATCATTTGGCAACGGAAATTGCCGCCGACGGTAGCGCAATTGAAGTAGAAGGGCGCATGATCGCTACCAAACGTTTGGGTGAAGGTGTGGTCTGGTTTGACTTTGACGCAATTTGCAATACGCCGCGCAGTCACAATGATTACATTGAGTTATCGCGTTGTTTTCATAGTGTGCTGCTGAGTGATGTGTATGCGATGAATGATGAGCGTAATGATGCCATGCGACGCTTTATTAGTTTAGTCGATGAGTTTTACGAACGTCATGTTAAATTAATTATTGCCGCGGAAGTACCCATGGAGCAATTGTACACCGGTAGTGGGTTAGCGTTTGAGTTCCGTCGTACCTTGAGTCGTTTACAGGAAATGCAGTCACATGATTATTTAGCTAAAGCGCATTTGCCATAAGTTTTACTGAATCAAGAATCATAAATTATTTAGTGTAAGAGTTAGGAGTCAGTCGCTTGTCTGCAAACCCTTTATCGATTGCAATTTTAGGCGCCGGTGCAACCGGATGTTATTTTGGCAGTTTATTGAGTTTAGCGGGCTTTTCAGTCACTTTGTTGGGGCGACCTAGAATTGTTGAACAAGTTCAACACAATGCCGGGGTGACTTTATCCGATTATAGCGGCTGGCAACAAAAAGTAATGCCGAGCCAAGTGATAGCTGAGCCAGGTGCAGAAAAATTTGCAGTGGTTTTTGTGATGGTTAAAGCGCAACAACTGGCAACCATTGCCGCTGATCTTGAGCGTATTACGCGGCCGGACTCAACTATTTATCTAATGCAAAATGGATTAATAGCCGACACCTTGCTAGCGACTTGGTTGCCACAAAGAAGGGTGTTACGAGGGATCACTCAATTTAATGTAGTAACGCAGGGCAATGCGCATTTTCATAAAAGTACTCAGGGCGATTTTATTCTTGCTGACTCACCCGCCGCACAAACTATTCTTAGCCAATGGCACCAGCAGTTACCGGAGCAGTCAACAGCGCTACAAGTAACGCCGAACATTCAAGCCATTATTAATGGTAAATTATTACTGAACTTAAATAATGCATTAAATGCACTCGCGGATAAACCGATTAAACAGGAATTGCTCGATCGGCGTTTGCGTCGCGTGTTAGCCGCCGCAATGGAAGAATGGTTAGCGGTTTGTCGTGCGGCGAATCATGAAGTGGCGCAATTAGCAGCGGTAAAACCAACCCTTGTAATTAAGATTTTGCGTTTACCCACTTGGTTATTTCGGTTAGTCGCGCGCTCAATGTTAGCTATCGATGCCAGTGCACGCTCTTCAATGTGGGATGATATTCAGCAAGGCCGCAAAACAGAAATCGAGTTTTTGAATCAAGCCGTTTGTAAACGTGCATCAACCTATCAGCTAGCTGCGCCGGTTAATCAACGCATCGCCGAGTTTATTCAACAGCTGGAACAGGGGCATGATATTCGCGCGGCTTTTGCCAATTGGCTTAAAACATTTGCTTAACACTTGCTTCTCATCTCGGTATAGCCACTCGAGTTATCTCGAAAGTCATTATTCTCTATTAAATAGCCAAGACCGCTAATTACAACTTAGTTATTGAGTTCTATACTTATCCAGTGCGAAGAATATTGCCAGTGTGGAGTACCGATGATCGGGCTAATTTACATTACCTTAGAGAAAGTCGTGACGACCGAGTTTGGTGAAGAAACTTGGGAAAAGCTGCTACAACATGCGCAATTGGACGGCGGCTATCAAAGTCTTACCAACTACAGTGATGAAGACATTGTAAAGCTAGTAACGGCAGCCAGTGAACTGTTAAAGCTATCACAAGAAGAGGTGCTGCGTTGGTTCGGCGAACAAGCGATTGTGGACTTTCATCGTCGCTGGCCAGATATGTTTGCTCGCTTTGATCACGTGTTCGATTTTATCTTGAGTTTAAATGCGATTATTCATCCGCACGTACGGCAATTATATCCTGATGCCGCGGTCCCACACTTTAATCTGGTTGAACGCGGCCAACACACCTTGATTATTGAATACCTTTCAAAACGACAGATGTGTCATTTAGCGGAAGGGTTAACCTTAGGTGCCGGAAAACTTTTTAACCAGCCATTATCCTTGTCACAAAGCCAATGCCGTCACCGTGGTGACGGCAAATGCTTGCTCAAAATTGTGCTCGATTAGCACGCCTTCCTTGGCGACGCTCGTTTATTGAGCGCTTCCCGATATAGTAACGCCTGAAAAGCTGCGGTAAGCTCTAACGGCAAAATGCCAGGTGCCCGAGCTTGGGTTACTAAACTGACAAGTCTCACTATTGCCGGATTTATAAGGACGACAGTCGTAGGCTGAGGTCGTAGGTGCGGCGCCATAGCGGACATACAGATCGGCATCGCCGCTGCCGCCACTAATCGTTCCGAGTAATTCAGTTGCGCCAGCGGGCACTTCTAAGGTGAAGTAATGCCACTCACCGGTACTTGCACTTAAATTCGATTCTTCAAAGCTGACCCGGTCCGAGCCGGTCGCGTAATCGGCCACTAGGGCTAATCCGGAAAAGCTGCGGTAGGCACGAATCATGACATAGTAGCGACCAGGTGCGGCGTTGGTATAGCGACACTGCTCAGTATTACCACTTTTATACGGTCGACAGTCGTAACTGCTCGTAGTCGGCTCTTGACCAAAGCGTAGGTAAATATCGGCATCGCCGCTACCGCCACTAATATCAAAAGTTAACACACTGGCGGCTTCGGTTAAGTCGAAGTAGTAACTGAGGGTGTCAGATTGACTCGCCGCTAAATTGGTTTTTGCTACACCTTTTTGTAACTCGAATTCAGAGCCGTCGGATACCGTAACCTCACTTGAATAGCTGGCACTTAAACCATCATTATCGGTCACTTGTAGTGTCACTGAATAGGTTCCGGCACTGGCATAGCTGTGTTGCGGATTTTCTTGATTACTGCTGTTGCCGTCTCCGAATTGCCAGCTAAAGCGTTCAATCGAGCCATTGCTGTCTTGACTAGTACTGGTGAACTCAACGCTGAGCTGGTTAGCAACAAAAGTGAAGCTTGCGACTGGCTCGCCGGGATTTTGATTACCATTGTCACCATCGGGAATTTGATTATTAAAGTGGGTAGCGACTTGCGGCCAAATTTGATTAATCAATACGCCTTGATTGGGACAACCGCCAAAGTGATGCAGTGCGATGGCTTTGTTACTACTTGCTGCTAATACTGGTGATCCTGAACTGCCACCAATGGTATCGCATTGATAACCCATGTCAGTATTCGGAGCCGAACCATCGGCGAGCACAACATCAACGCGACATAAATTTTCACTGTTTTGATCGTCTTCAATGGAAAGCTGTTTTGGCTGACCACGACCATGCTGGGGAATATAAATTCGCTCTAACGCAATCGGATCGCGTACATCTAATCCGTAGTAGCCAAATTCACTGACTTGGGCAAAATTTTTCAATGTGAATAGGGTGAAGTCATGATCGGCACTGGTCGCCAAGAGTTCATCGCCAGTCACAATCACTCGACCTGGAGTTGAGCCACTGCCACAACCAGTGCGTTGATAGTTAAACCATACTTCGGTTTTGCCGGGACCGGTTGCTGAAGAAATACAATGGTTGTTAGTAAACATACGGTTATCAGGCCCAACTCGCCATGCGGTACATGATGCAGAGCCGTTGATCAACAAGCGCGCGACTGGACGTGAGCGTTCATATTCAATTGGATGACTATCGGCCCAACATTGCACATCGGTTCGTTGATTCACGCCACAGGTTGATTGCGGTTCGGGCATACTGTTAAACAGAAAATCATCTTCGTTAAACCCACGCATAATTGAATCAACTTCAACATGGTAATCTTGTTTGGTTTTGCTGTTGCCTTTTACTTTAATGATCGCGGTGTCGCCAAAAATTGATAAGGCGGCAAATGAGTGCACCCCATCGTCACCATCACGCAAGGTAAACAGTGAGCTGGAAGATTTGCCGTAAACATGAACTTGCGTACCGTCGGCATTACTCACTTCGACAAAAACGCCCGGTGGTAATTGAAGCTTGGCAAAGTGAACTTGAATGAAACTGGCTTTCGGTCGTTTTATGGTTAATGCTCGTGATTTGATCTTGGTAAACTGCTCACGAGTGGTTTTATCAATGTTTGCTTTGTTGGTGATTAACGAGCGAACAGATTCTTGTTCCGCAACTTTCTGCAACTTTTGCGGGGTTAACTTGGTGGGACTAAGGGTGAGAGTGTCATTGGCCTGGGCGAGTAAACAGCTTATCGCCATCAGCGCCAATGCGATTCGCGCACTTTTCATAATAAACCTCTTATCGTTGTATTGGTCTTGTTGAATGGTTCCTTTTGATCCAAATTCAGTCTAACGAGGCTGTGCCAATGAGGTTTGCTGTGGAATGGCAATACTTTGTCACGGCATCTCATATTGTTAGAATTAACGATGCGAAAATTAATCCATTGAGCCCAGCTGACACCGTTTGCTCGATAGTTCACCTTATCTGGAAATCTTTGTTAGACTTAACCAAGATGCGCAATTTTGAACCTTATAAATAAGCAGTAGTAGGTGATGTCTGTGATTGTAACAACCTTAGGAACTTCCTCTGGAGTGCCGACCAAACAGCGCAATGTTAGCGCGGCTGTGGTGCAAGCGAGCGACAGTAAAGATTGGTGGCTAATTGATTGTGGTGAGGCAACCCAACAACAATTATTGCGAACGCAATTGTCATTGCGTCATTTACGAGGCATTTGTATTACTCACATTCATGGCGATCATTGTTATGGTTTGCCCGGGTTGTTGGCCAGCATTGCGATGAATGGCCGAACCGATCCGTTAACGATTATTGCTCCACAAGCCATCGAACAATGGTTACAGGCAACCATTGATCTAACCGAGTTACGGTTAACTTATTCATGGTCGTTTTACGCTGCAGAGACTTTGCCTGAAGTCAATTTTGATATCATGACCGTTAAAACGTTTCCGCTTTCCCATCGTGTTCCGTCACATGCTTATCAGTTTACTCAAGAACTTACCCATACCGAGCTTAACAGTGAAAAATTGTTATCCGATGGTGTGCCGAAAGGACCCTTGTGGGGAAAAATTCAAAGAGGCGAAAATGTACAAGTGGGCGACCGTGAGTTTTTATCGGAAGAATATGTCACCACTTCAACAGCCGTTTTACGGGCGGTCATTTGTGGCGATAACGACAATCCAGAACTTTTGTGGGATGCCTGCGAAGACTGTCATTTGCTATTGCATGAAGCGACTTATCATAATGCTTTTGCTGATAAAGCACAGGAGTATGGGCATAGTTATGCCGAGCAAGTGGCACGCTTTGCCGAGCAGCGCAAGCTCCCGCATTTAGTTCTGACTCATTTTAGTTCGCGTTACAGTGCGCAAAGTGGACCACACTCAGTGGCAACATTACGCAAAGAAGCGCAGGCACACTTTTCAGGGCAACTCGATTTGGCCAGCGACTTCGACCGTTTTGAAGTCAAAGCCTAATTAACCGCGGCGGCTGCCCAGCGAATTTTATTCAGCCGTTATGCTTAAACCTTTGTTATTAAACCATCGTGCTCAAGTCGGATGGTTATCAAGTTGTTTTTGTTTCAATATCGCAGTATTCATTAAATCCTGCTGATGCTGCGAACGGCACCATTATTTCGAAAGTTTCCTCGACTATTTACTAGGTAATATTACCAATACTTCTGTGAAACAGTACCTCGCTAAATTTGGTTAATCTTTAGACACTTGCTCATTATACAACCAGCATCCTAATAGACGTTAAATTCGTCCGATCTGGCCGTATAACGTTTTTATTATTACAAGAAAAAACGTAACACATACAAAAACAAGGCTACGGGGGAGAGCCAACATGAATAATAAAGCATTGTTCTTTATCGGTATTTTATTGTCTTTAGTAATTGGATTGGGGATCTGGCTAAATCGACAGTCGGCGAACCAGCCATTGAGTCAGCAAGACGCTGAGTCCGTAACAAGTCAATTAGCAACATCTCAAAACAACTATACAAGCCAGCCGCATATTCAGCAGCAATATCAAGCAAATCAACAAGTCGAAGCCGAGCATATTATTTGGCAAGAGTCGTTAAAAGCGCAGGAAATATTGCAAGCAAATCCAGAAAAATTGCCCGGTGATCTAGCTGGCGAAGCCTATGTTGAATTATCGACCGCGAAAATAAAGTCGATGGTGATGGGGGATCAATTCGAAGTGGCCATTCCACAGTTAGGTGGCAGTTTAGCGGCAGAAGTTGATTACATTACCGAACATCCTAATGGCGATAAAACCGTGGAGGCTTTTTTTCCCGGGATGGATCGATATTTTAGTGTGGTATTTACCGTGGGCGCGGCGCAAACCTATGCCCAAATTAGCACGCCCGATGGTGTTTATATTTTAGAAGGGCAGGGCGATTACGCTTGGATCGCATCACGGCAATCCTTGGTCGCTAGCCATTATTCCGGTCACGAAGATGGTGTTTTACCTCCGACCGATAGTAACGGCGCTGCCGCAGAGAACAATGACGACATCGATGTTGATTTTGATTATGTCGTTCCCGAATCGTCGCGTGACGATAATTAAGCACAACAACAATAAACCTTTAGGAGCAATATAAAAATGAAAAAAATAATGATAGGAGCGTTAGGCCTGATAGGACTTATCAGTACTGCGAAAGCAGAAACGATTGATATTATGATGCTATACACGCAGCCGGCAGCGGATTACTCCGGAAATATGAGCACAAAAATTAATAATTTAATTTCTTATGCTAACCGAGTGTATCGAAACAATGCCGTAGATATTAATTTGCGTGTGGTCGCTCAAGGCCGTATCACCACAAGTAATCGTGTACCCAGTGGCGGAGACTTAGATTGGTTAACCAATAACTCTTCAATCAAAGGCTACCGTAGTCAATATCGTGCCGATATGGTTGCATTGCTTGGCAAACGACAAAACGTTTCCGGTGGTTACGTATGTGGCATTGCTTGGATTGGACAAGGCAGTAACGGTTCAATGTATTCATCATCCAAGGCTCGAGCGTACAGTATCAGTGCGGTCGATTGTGGTAACAATACTTTTGTGCATGAGCTTGGTCACAATATGGGATTGGCACACTCGCGACGCCAAGGCGATACCTCAGGTGGTGTTTATCGTTATGGAATGGGTCATGGTGTTGATTACAGCTTCTCAACGATTATGGCTTACCCGCAAGCGTTCAGCGGTAATGTTTCGCGTTTGGATGTGTTTTCTGATCCAGGTTGGAATGCCTGTAATTCACAGCCTTGTGGAGTATCGGGTGTGTCCGATGCGTACCGAGCGTTAGGTCCGATCATTGATGATATAGCTCGTTACTATTAATCCCTGAAACAACGTTTTTTGGTAGAAACGTAAAGCCCGAGCATCGCTCGGGCTTTTTCGTTACGCAATCTAGCGCAGTGTGATGAGCTTATCCAATCGCTCCAAGTCATTGAGTACACGCCATTCACCACCGCCTTCGGTCACGCGACCTTGCCAGTGACTTAATCGGTTCTGATAGTCGCGTGGATCAATGTTATCGCTACGTAATTTAGTAACGTTTAGCGCCACAACATTAATGCCTTTGAGCTCAATTGGAAAATCACGAATATGACCTACTTTCAAATCTTCCTCGAGATCAGAAAAAATCAGAATATACTTTTCTTCCGCTTGAGTTTCGTTAACATATTCGGCAGCTTGCAAAATGCCGCCTGTAATGTCGGTATTCGCGCTGCCCGATTTTAAGGTTGTTACAAACTGATCAATTTGATTTTTAAATAATCGCTTTTGATCATTCGCAGTACTCGGACGACTATCAAACGTTGTTTTTGCAATGATATCTTTTTCGCTGAAACTACCGCTATCGATTCTTGCCATTGCAATTGAGTCGCCGCTATCGAGCGTAGCGAGTAAATAATTCATAATGTGCTGCGCTTTGTTTAACTCTTGCGTGTAAGTACCCGAAGTATCAATTAAGAAAAATACCGCGCGTTGGCTAGGGCGTTGGCTATCGCAGCCAGATAAGGTCAACAAGCTAACTAGAAGCGTTGCAGTAACCGTGAGTACACGGCGTTTAACCAATTGTATGTGAGTGAAAATCTTCATTATCAACTCCTAATTTTTTACCAAGGAGGCAGCGGTTATGACTGCCTCCATTCTATTGAATTAACGACGCGTGGTGGATAAGTTCTCGACCATTGAGTCGATGGCTAAATCGTTGTCGATAGCATCGCGACTTGATTTTTTACGCTTCGCCGATTTCTTTTGGCTAACCGGCTCGTCATTCGTGTCATTGTTCGCTTCGGGTTGGCGGCGGCTTTTCCACAGTCGCTCGATACTGACCGGTAGCATTATAATTAGGTCATAAGCATGGATAAGCATTGTGGCGATGTGTTTCACCAAGCCTCCAATCACCCGCAGCGAAACTTGCAGTGCCCGTACAGCAGCAATCGCTAGCACACCAATGACACTGCGCGTTGAGTGAATAAACGACTCTAGCGGAATGGCAATAAAGGCCAGTGCAAAGGGTAAGATGAAGCCCATGGTCATTTGGCCAATGGATGGGATCCAACGAAACTCAGCATTGGCGGCAGTCGCGCTCATGCCCGCTAATGACTGCTGCAGTGCTTCGCGGTCCAGCGCTAGTAAGTCACGCATGTAGGCGAGCGAAGCTTCAATTCCGGCCAAGATAAACAAGATGGTAAAGCTAATAATCATCATGCGCCGACGCATGCGATCATCCATACTGCTGATCATCGGAAACAAATGAGTAATTCGCAGCGATTCTAGTAAAAATAAACCCATGGCGATTTCAATTAAAATAATCACTAATGCAGCAATATCGGAAGTTTTCATGGCGCCGATGTAACTGGTTCCACCAACCATTTCTGACATTGGCATGGCAATTAATTGGAAGTTAATTAAACCGCCCAGTATGGCCACTACCAGCACTAAGCCACTGATAAAAAACTGGGTGAAAGCCGATGAGCTTAAAGCACTCGCTGCGGCATCTTGGTTACCGCGAATGGCTTCGTATTTTTTCATTTGTTCATCAATCGCTTTACTACGATTATCGAGCCCAGTAATTTTCTCGTTAACTTTGCCCATTTTGTCATTTAGTTGACGCCAGTTAGGCTGCATATTGGCTAGCAATTGATGGCGCTCTTGTGCCGCTTTTTTGTAAGCTTTGAGCGTTTGCTGGTGAGACTCTTCAACTGCTTTTTTAATATTGCTCAGAATTTTATTAACCGTAGCATCGCCGTTATTTGGTAGCGATGAAATCGTATCGACCACATCGCCCCATGCGGGTGGCAACGGAGTCACGTCGGTGGACTTTTGATAGTCGTTTTCAATGGACTCAATGGTCTCTGAAATTTCACGATGCAACGTTGGGTACTGGCTTAGTTCGCGTTTTACTAAATCGTTAACCCGCTCGAATTCGCGCTCAATCGCTTTTTCGCAAGCTCTGGCACCTTCGGCTAAGAGAATTTCACGGTTACGCTGCTTTAAAGAGCTTTCTAACTTTTGTAAAGTCTTGGCCCATAGGCGCATGGTATTGTAAAAGCCACGTCCGGTCGATTGCAGCAAGTTATGAGCTTGCTGGCGGCCCAAATAGAGCACCAGAATTGTTAAAACCAACCAAACCACCAAGGATACGGTGGCATTATCAGACCAAATTAAAAACCATTCATTAGACATTTTTTCCTCCTGAATGACACATAATGGATAACGGTATTCAGTGTGCCGAGGAGCGGTGAAAAATCGGTGAAAAAAATGATATGAGGGTTCGAATCAGTAAATTCCGCGCCGATTTAATGGTAAAAATATGAAATAGCTCACACAATCGAGGTGAATAACCCAAATTCTCGGATTTTTATTGAACGACATAACCAAGCTCATCGGGAATTCCGCTATGATGCAGAAGTTGATTGAGATAAGGCTTTAGCAATGGCGACGATTTTTTGGGTCGAAGATCAAGCGCATTGGGTTGAAAAGCTATTACCAACCCTTACCCGCACAAACTTTGATGAGTCTAACGAGTCGGCGGTGACCAACTCGGTGCTGGTGTATAAATTTGTGGCAGCAGCGCAACAAGCAATTGCTCAGCTTTCCGAAGCGCCGGATCTTGCGCTGTTGGATGCGAATATGAACGGAAACGATGAAGCCGGCTTTTCCATTGCCCAGAAGCTGCGCGAGAAGTGGCCGTCGTTGCCGATTTTATATTTGTCAGAGCACAGTGGTACCGGTATCGAGCAGCGCGCGATTGAGCAGGCGGTGGCGCAAGATTTTATTGCTAAGCATCAACATAATGTCGCGCAGGTTTTGTGTTGGCGTATTAAAGCGGCGCTGCGCCAGCAACAAGTTGCGAATACTGCACAGCAGCCGGTCGATACTTTAGTTTGTGGTGAACTGACCATTGATTTATTGCAATGGCATGTTTATTGGCATGGGGTGCGACTGATGAATCCCAATAATCCGCAACGACCCTTGGCGCCAACGCCGCGCAAAATTCTTAAAGTACTCGTAGAACGTGCGCCGCGACCGGTGACCGTAACCCAAATGGCAGAAGCATTAGCTCTTGATGAGCTGAGCTATGCCAGTTACCGCCAACATATTAAAACTTTGCGGCATTCGTTTGAACAAGCGAGTTGTGCGGCCAAACAAGAAAGTTTTCTCACTTTATGTCAGCGCGAAGAAGGACTAGTAACGGTCGGTGATTTACATGCTTACCGTTGGCAGTTACCAACATTAGAGCCTAAAAAAGGTTAACTCATGGGATCCAATCATACATCTGAGTCAGCGCACAGTGTTGCGACCGAAAGCGAATCATTGTCTTCCGAGGCCATGCCCGACTGGGCGCTCGACACAGAGGAGTCGAGCGAAGTCGCAACCCGACCGGCGCGCTTCTATCGCTTTCCTTGGCTACTGGTTATTGCGTTAGTTTTGTTGCTCGGATATTTTATTTGTTTAGCGAATCCACAAATTCTCTCACCTTATTATTTGATTCCTGAAGTTACTTCTACTGAGTTTCAGGGCTTAGTATTGTTATTCGGCCTATATACAATTGTGCATGGTTGGCTGCGTTTTAATCGGCATAAACGAGCATTTAATGACTACATTGCGGCCAAAGATGCGCAAGTACGATCGGTGTGGGAAAGTAAAAAGAAAATTCAGCAAAAAGCCCATGTCTACTCTAGCCATGCGGACAAACTTAAGTTTTTTATTAGTGATAAATTATTAGAATACATTGAATATGACGAGAAGTTTTTACACTTTAAATCAATTGCGGCTGAAGTGCGTCATAACGGGGTTATTGCTTATGATAAAGTTCGTGCAACCTTAACCGCGACGCAGCTGCACTTTGCCGAACTCAGTCATCAAGTGGATGAAATAGCCAACTCTGAACTCGAGTCAGCGCAAAATATTCCTGCGCCATTGCTTAGTCAAATTGAGCAAGCGCAAAAATCGATGCGTTATTTATGGGATCTGCTCGATCTCTCCACCGCGGATAATTTAGCTTTACATATTGCGAATCATTTAATTACGTGTGAGGAGCAGTATTGCCAACAACAACTGCAAGGGACTCCGCTACATTCCGCGGCGAATTTTGAACCAACGTTTTTACCGCAAAGTGTTATTGCTGAGTACTTAGTTGATTTTCTCGCCGATTTTGGTGGAGTGGATGAGTTACCAGAGCAATCTGTGTTACTCGATACCCATTCAGTTGCCCTCAATATTGGCCGGTTTCGGATTGGTCTACAAGCAACGCCTGCGGTCTTGGGTAACCAAAATCATTTGGTTCTGATGCTAGAAAACTTACTTAAAAATGCCATGTATTTTCATGATCAGCGACAACCCAAACAAAGTCTCGATAGAATTGCCATTTGTTTAACTGCGCAAACTGGGGTGGTGGCGCTAACCGTTTACAATCGTGGTCCGCAAATTAGCGAAGCCGATAAAAGCCAGCTATTTAAGCTGGGATTTAGTACTCGTAAAGCGCAGGAGCATCATGGCAAGGGATTGGGTTTATTTTTTATTAATGAAGTGGTGAAAGGTTACGAAGGCCAAATTCAATGTGACAATATTAGTAATCCCAAGCAAACGATTACGTTGCGCTGGGAGACCGATAATGATGTAGTGATGACGAAGGTTTTACAACTTGAGCAAGCGCACGATACGGTCTCGGTAACCGAAGTCTCGGAGCATATATCAGCAGAACGTCGCGGGGAACAGTTGCTATGGGACCATGCGGTCGCGATTCATCGTCTTGAAGTATCTTCTTCTTTAGAGAGTGAAACAGTAACCTTTGCTGATCTTGGCAATCAATCGGAAACCTTAATTGCCGATCCGTTTAACCCGTTTATGCCAAGTTGGCAAGTGAGTGTGGTTAATACAAAACGTGCTCATAAAGTAATCTTTAACGCACTGGACCGCCGCGGCGTTCGATTCACCATTTTTCTGCCAGACGTTCAAGCCAGGGTTGATGATGATAATCCATTGTTGGAACAAAACTTTGATGAGGAAGTCGCACTTCTTGCGAAGCAATTTAAAGTACAACACTCGCTGTTAGGTGAATAATTTCTATTGTGCTGGCGCGCACATTCCGTTAGGTTATGGCTAGACACGTTCAGTGATGTCTTAGCAATAGTCGAGAGGATGTTTGGGTGTACAATTTTGGTCGAAGTTTAATCGTCTTGATGGTGGGGTTACCTTGGCTGGTTTTTGCCGCCGATACGAGTTCGCAATATTCGTGCTCGAGTGCAACTAAACTGGGTTATCAAATGCAGTGGCAGGGTGCGCAAAATGGCATGGCAAAAAGCGAGCGCGGCGGTCATTATTGGTCTTTTATTGGTGAGAGCATTCGCTTGCAATTAAAGACGCGGTTCCGCGAAGACATTGGCGAGTTTTGGGTTGCCCATCCAACTACCGATATCAATTATTTTCCGGGTAACGAATATACCTTGCAGTTGACGGCTAAAAAACAAGGTGATCACGGAGAGTTCTTACTCAACAGTCCTTGGTTTGAAGGCTATACCCAGCAAGACTCCGGGTTTTTTCAGTTTAAAACACAGAGTTTGCGACCCACCGATGAACCTTGTATTGAAGGCCGCGGTGAAATCAACTTTGTCAGTAAAGATGGCAAAGCGATTAAAGTGACGCTCGAGTTTGCGCTCGATATTACCGGCCGTAAATACCGCAAGTAACCCTCTCAAAATCGCCATATTCAATTGGGGCCGGCAGCACTGATTGCCAGTGCACGGCCGCGAAACGGCTCTGAACACTGGAGTCTATGGGTTACGGTTGTAAAAACTCGCTGATCCAACGATCCTGTTTTTTCCGAAACACTAAACGATGATGCAATCGGTGCTCTAAGCCTTGCCAAAATTCAATGCGGGTCGGTTTAATTCGAAAGCCTCCCCAATGCGCAGGACGCGTAATGGGTTTGTCTTGGTGTTCTTTAACGGTTTTATCATATTGCGCGTGTAATGCGTCCAAGGTTTCAATCGGCTTACTTTGTTGTGATGCAATCGCGGCCAACTGGCTGCCGCGTGGACGCGAAAGAAAGTAGCGATCGGACTGTTCGGTAGACACTTTTTCGACATGACCTTCAATGCGTACTTGGCGCTGAAAATGCGACCACCAAAAATTCGCGCACACATGAGGGTTAACGCTCAGTTCTTTACCTTTACGGGACAGATAGTTGGTGTAAAACACAAAGCCATTGCTGTCATACTCTTTAAGTAAAACGACGCGTGAGTCAGGTGTTTGCTCGGGCGTAACAGTGGCAATCGTCATGCCATTATAAAATTCAGGGTCATGCTCTTTGGCCGCTGCCAGCCAATCTTCAAAGAGAGCGAAGGGTGACTGGTTTTGCGCATCATGTAATTGCATATTTTCTCCTTGTGAGTATTGCTAATGTAGGAACTCACTCCACACTTTGCAAGTCTTTCCTTAATGACATAATGGATTTGTCTAACGCGGTTAATGATGCGAATGATCGTGTTTTGATTGTTCGCTGGCAGGTGCATTTGAGTGTGAGTGCTGCGCATGCTGATTGCCAAACATTGGCCACAGTGCGACCAGTGCCAAGAGTACCATTAAGGCACCAATCAAAATGCGTGCTAATCGGGTTTTCAGCCATTTATTTAGTTGACTGAAACCGACTCCCATCATCACCATGGGGAAAAAAGTGCCCAGTGCAAAGCCAAGCATTAACGCCATTGACGCATGGATAGATCCTTGACCCAAAGCGATCGCAATAGCAGCATAAACCAACCCGCATGGTAACAGCCCCCATAGCAGCCCGGATAAATACGCTTGAACCAGCGAGCGCGCGGGATTAAGTCGTTGGGTGAGTGGGCGGATGCGTTGCCATAAGCCGCGACCAAGAAAGTCTAAGTGACTAAACATACGCAGCTGAAAAATAATCGCAAGACCGGCGAGCAGCAGTAAAACCGCAGCTGCCACGCGTAACACTTTCAACACCATTAAGCTGTCACTAAAACTACCCAGCCAGCCAAATAATGCACCTAACAGTAAATAAGTGGAAATGCGGCCGAAGTTATAACTCAGCGTTGTGCGCAAGGTTTGCGACCAAGTTTGCTGCCGCGTGGATAGCGAAAACGCGCTGACAATCGGGCCGCACATGCCCACGCAGTGAAGGCTGCCGCCCAATCCAAGCGCCAATCCAGATAGTACGGCTTCAATCACTGTTTTGGTTTTCCCATTGTTGCTGTTGTACGGCTTGTTGGTATTGTTTAAATAATTGAATAAACGCGTCTTGATGTCGATCAAGGGAAGTGGCGGGAATATACAAATCGGCACCCAAGTATTGCTTAAGTTGCGCTAAACGTGCGGCGAAGATGCCTTTTAGTCCTTGATAGCGTGTGCCGCAGGGACTAACCCAAGTATCCAAATCTTCTTGCAACTGCGCCGCGCTCTCTTGCCGCTGTATGGCTTCTTTGAGTGCAACATGTAACAAGCTGCGGTACTCATGAAACAGTGACTTGGCAGCGCGTGGCGGCAACTGATCAATAATCGGTTTGCGATCCCAAACTTTTAACCCGAGATAGTGGAGATCGGTAGCGCCACGATGATCGGTAATCGACAAGGATTGCAACGTAATAATATTGGACCAATCAATCGCTACTTGGCCATGGCGCAAATGCCAGACTAATTGGCTTGGAGTAAACTCCAAGCTGACTTTGGGTTCAAATTGTTTAAAAAGACCAAACAACAATAAGGTAAACCCCGGCATAAATAATAGTAAACCGCCGAGTGACCAGCCAAACTGCATGGTCAGTAATCCACCCAAAAGCAGCACAACCCCTGCGAGACTAAACGCAAGATGGTTACGTCGTGACATAGGGTAGATGGTTAGTCGTTCGGGAAGTGATTCGGTCATAGCGTCGGCTTAGTGATGACCTGATTGTTGGCGCGAAGGATCTTCGCGAGTATTCGATTGCGTAGACTCATTTGGTTTGCTGTCATTGGCCGAATGTGATGCTGCCGCGTGCTCGTCTAGCGGTGCGCTATCGTCATCAAACAGGATTTTATAAGCGGGCGATTCGAGATCCGAATATTGATCGCTTTTCACTGCCCAAATAAAGGCTGACACGGCGACCACTAAGATAAAGATGGCGACCGGGATTAACCAAAACATGATGTCCATAGGTAACCTTTGTTAACGATTCAGCCAGTTTAGCGCGCACATGCCTCGGATCTTAACGGTTCGTGCTGGCGACAACAAGCTTTAGTCATTTTTATAGCGTAACCGTAACGCGTTTAATACTACGATAATAGAGCTGCCGGTCATGCCTATCGCCGCTAACCAAGGCGGTACCCAGCCAACGGCGGCAAACGGGATCGCAGTAATATTATACGCAAGCGCCCAAGTTAAGTTTTGTCGAATAACGGTTTGGGTTTTATCGGCTAATTGTTTCATGGTGAGTAGCTGGCCAATATCATGAGTGGTTAATACGGCATCGGCATTGACTTGGGTGATGTCCGCGGCACTGTCGACGGCGATCCCAACATCGGCTTGAGCCAGCACCAAACTATCATTGATACCATCGCCCACCATTAACACCACGTCACCTTGGTTTTGTTGCGCTTTAATATAATCGGCTTTGTCTTGCGGGGACTGTTGCCCAAATGCCGCTTCCGCGTGCACGGCTTGTGCAATGGCGTTGACGCGTTGATTTTTGTCGCCACTTAGAATAACCGTTTTGATATTGAGGGCGGCTAACTGGTTAAACAGCTGCTCAGCATTGGGCTTTAACCGATCACTAAACCACAAGCGCGCGATGAGTTGGTTGTCGCAGCTAATATAAACATCGATATCACAAACGTTGTGGTTGCAATTATTAGTTGTAGCCAAGTTTTCAGCATCGGTATTGGAAGAAACGCTACTACAAAATTCGGCACTACCAATTCGAAAGCAGTGACCATTAAAAAAACCTTGAATGCCTTTACCGCGTACTTGTTCAACTTGGGTAAAGGGGAGCTGGGCAAAAGACTCGCGCTGTAACGCTTGTGCCACCGGGTGAGTTTGATGCAGCTCTAACGAAGCGGCAATGTTACGCAGCAGCTCAGATGGGTAATTCGGATCGAGTACGTCAATGGTTTTTAACACCAGTTGACCATCGGTTAATGTACCCGTTTTATCAAACGCGGCAAGCGTTATTTTTTCTAAGTTGGGTAGTGCATCGGGCTTTAAAATCAACAAGCCACTGCGACTTAAATGATGACTGGCAGTAGTGAGTGCGGTTGGCGTGGCGAGTGATAACGCACAGGGGCAGCTAACGACTAATACGCTGAGCGCAATCCAAAAGGCACTGTTTGGATCGAGCGACAACCAGGTTAGATAAACGACGCTAACAATGAGTAAAATTGCGAGTACAAAATAATGCGCGACTTTATCGGTGAGTTTGGCGACTGCAGGGCGTGACAGTGCCGCTTGATGGGTCATTCGTTGTAACGCTGATAGATACGTAGCCTCGCCAATGGCGGTTGCTTTTACGGTTACGGTTTGCGCATCATTTATACTTCCGGCAAGTACTTTATCACCAATTTTTTTCGCAACACCGGTCGATTCGCCAGACAACATTGACTCATTGACCGTGGTACTGCCTTCAACAATATCTCCATCTATGGGGAAGGTTTGACCGCTGGCAACCACAACCTGATCACCAACTTGTACCTGATACAGCGGAACGGCTTTCTCATCGCTAGGAGTTTTTAAAGTGACGGACAAAGGCAATAGTTGGCGCTGTGTTTGCGTCGCCATAACCGATTTTACACGTACTCGGTGTTCTAAAAAGCGGCCAAGCAATAAGAAGAAAATAAACATTGAAACGGAATCAAAGTAGACCGTTCCTTGCTCGTTTACGGTTGCAACAATACTAGCAATAAAGGCAACCGTAATGGCAATCACCACCGGTACGTCCATTACTAAGTGACGCGCTTTTAAGCCATAATAAGCGTTGCGAAAAAACGGGAATGCCGAGTAGAGCACAATAGGTAACGCAATGAGTCCGCTGATCCAGTGCAAGAAAAACTGTTGTGAACGAGTAATGTCTTGGTCGTCACCAATATACAAGCCAATCGCAAACATCATGACTTGCATCATACCGAGACCTGCTACACCGAGTCGCATCAAGTAATTGCGATTCTCTTTACGCAGTTGAGTTTCAAAATGATTTTGTTGGAATGGAAAAGTGCGATAGCCAAGCTTTAATAAAATCGTCAGCAGCTCGCTGAGTTTTACTTGCTGGCTGTCCCAAGACAGTTGCAGTCGGTGGGTGATCGGATTGACTTGCACACGATGAACGCCGGACTCTTTTTGTAAGCGCGTTTCAATCAACCAACTACAAGCGGCACAACTGATCCCTTCAATACCCAGCTCAGCTGTTTTGTTAGAATCTTGGCTCGCCACAAAATCTTGTTGAATCACCGCATCATCGAGAACGTTGAGCTCTTGTAACTGTTCTGGGATCAAAGCCTGTGCACGATCAGCACTGTCGGTACGAAATTTGTAGTAGTCATCCAGGCCATTGTCGATAATCGCTTCGGCCACCGCAAGACAGCCAGCACAACAAAAGTGGCGTGGCTCATTGTCCCACTTAAGCGTGGCAGAAAAATCTTCCGGCACCGTCTCATGACAGTGGAAACAGCTTAAATCTTTCACTGTGCCTTGAGGACAAAGGCTGATTGACGAGTGGGCTGCCAGCGCGATTTAAGTTCCCAAGTATTTTCCGGCGACCATAATCGAATACGATAATCAAAATCTTCAATTTCTCGTGCATCAGCAAAATAAATACCTTGCTGATTGCGGTTGAGTACTAAGGTAAAGTCTTGTGCTGACTTTGCCGGGTGTTGGAAAAACAAATACAGCAGCGGTTCGTTAAAATTGTCCGGTGCATTGATTTCTATGCGTTTATTGGTCAATGCAACCTCGAAGCTCAAATTACGACGCTCGGCTTCTTTTTGTCGTTCCTTGGTTTCATTGATGGCGAGGCCTTTTTTAAAGTAATCACCCGTGACCATCTCGTGGCTATTCTGCATGCTGATCCACAGAGTGACAAAGCCAGCAATAACAACGCTACCGGGTAGGGCTATAATAAACCATGGCCAAAACTGCTTATACCAAGGTTGAGTGTCTTCGCGTTGTGGTGCATTCATAATATTTTCGTCCAAACTTTTTTAGCGGCCAAGGGCTGGGCCAATAAATCGAGACTCTTGAGTTTGCTCGATGGTCTCATCATCGGTTGATTGAATGGTAAAGTATAAGTCATTCACCGTGTTGGTAAGATCACCGGGATCGACGGCAACACGAAAGGTTAACGTTTTGATTTTACCTGAATCGACACTAAACTCCGTTTCGCCGACCAGTTCAATGTCGGGTAATCCAGCAACGGTTAGGCGATAATTATGTGCCACCTGTGCCATATTAGCGACTTTGATGGTGTATACATTTTGAATTAAACCCTGATCAGTCTCCACGTAAAGTCGTTGTCGATCACGAATAATATCCAATTCAATCGGCGTGCGATAAGCGAGCGAAACAAAAAATGCGATCAACAAGCCGGTTAGCAACGAGCCATAGAGAATTGTTTTCGGGCGCAACACCTTAGTTGGCTTACCCTTCATTGCGTTTTCAGTAGAGTAACGAATCAGTCCTTTGTCGTAACCCATTTTATCCATTACATCATCACAAACATCAATACAGGCCGCGCAAGCGATACATTCATATTGCAGGCCGTTACGAATATCAATGCCGGTCGGACAAACGTGTACGCATTGTTTACAGTCAATGCAATCGCCGAGTCCCTTAATCTTATATTCAGTGTCATCTTTCTTGCGGTGACCACGCGATTCGCCGCGTTTTTCATCATACGCAATAATCAGCGTCTCTTCATCGAACATAGCGCTTTGAAAACGGGCGTATGGACACATGTAAAGGCACACTTGCTCACGCAGCCATCCAGCGTTGCCATAGGTTGCTAAGGCATAGAAAAATACCCAAAACATTTCCCAGGGACCTAAGGTCCACTCAATTAAATCAACCGTTAACTCTTTAATCGGCGAAAAGAACCCAACAAAGGTATAACCGGTAAACAGTGCGAAAGAGAGCCACAAAAAGTGTTTGGTTGCTTTTATTGAAACTTTGCGAACGGACCAAGGCTGTTTATCCAGTTTCATCCGTTGGTTGCGGTCACCTTCAACGAAGCGCTCAATCCAAATAAAGGTTTCAGTCCAAACCGTTTGTGGACACGCAAAACCACACCATAATCGTCCAGCAACTGAGGTGAAGAAGAACAGTGCTAAAGCGGCAATAATTAAAATAGCGGTTAAGAAAATAAAGTCTTGTGGCCAAAAGGTAATGCCAAACAAGTGAAACTGTCGCGCCGGCAAATCGAGTAAGATGGCTTGGCGCCCATCCCAAGTTAACCACGGGCCAATATAGAAAAAACCGAGCAGGGCCCAAACCGATAATACCCGTAGCCGGGCAAATAGGCCATGAACCTGACGCGGATAAATTTTCTCAGCTGATTGGTAGAGATCGCGGGTGCGTTTGACTTGCTTTTCAGACTTTGACATGACGGACCTTAAAACATCAGCGCGGCAAGTGCCGCGCTATATACCATCAATAAAAATTATTTTTTATTGGACAAGCTATATACGTAGGCGGCGACTAAATGTAGCTTGGCATCACCTAAGATTTCTTTATGCGCCGGCATATTACCGTTGCGACCGTTACGAATGGTACGTGCGATAACCTTACGTGAACGGCTGTAAAGCCAAATATTATCAGTCAGGTTGGGGGCACCGATCATCTGGTTACCTTTGGCATCGGCACCGTGACACGCTACACAGTTAGCGGCGAATAGTTTTTCACCTGCAGCAATTTCTTTTTCTGGTGCTGTCATACCTGACAAACTCACCACATAGCTGGTTAACTGTGAAATTTGCTCTTCGTTTAACTGCTCTCCAAACGCCATCATCGCGCCTTGACGACCATTCACTAACGTCTCAACGATTTTCTCCGGCGTACCACCGTATAACCAGTCGTTATCGGTTAAGTTAGGAAAACCAGGGGCTCCGGAAGCATCGCTTCCATGACACGCTGCGCACACATTCAAAAAGATACGACGACCAATATCCATCGCGTTTTCATCTTTAATCAGTTCTTTAATCGGTGTGTCTTGATACTGTGCGAATACCGGACCATAGACTTTTTCCGCTTCGGCCACTTCTTCTTCCCAGTTACTTTCTTGGCTCCAATTAAAGTAGCCTTTGTAACTGCCAAGACCTGGGTATAAAAATAAATAGCCCATTGAAAACACTAACGTAATGTAGAACAGGTTCAGCCACCACTTAGGTAGTGGGTTGTTATATTCTTCAATACCATCGTAGACGTGGCCGGTTGTTTCTTCGCCATTATCTTCCATTTTACGAGTAAGATGCAGCACCACAAAACTACCGACAATAATGATTGCGGTAATGATTATGATCCACCAACTCCAAAAGTTACTCATGAGATTCACCTTGCTTAATCGTATTTGTATTCGGGTTCATTGAATGGTCAATGCCATCATCTTTTTCATTCAGCGGCATATTGGCTGCTTCATCAAAGTCTTTTTTACGTTTGCCCGAATAGGCCCAAATAACTAGGCCAACAAACAGCACCAATAATGCTGCTGTTTCTAGACCTCGAAAAATATTCATATCCATAGCGTAATGCCTACTTCGGAGCGGCGTGACCCAATGACTGCAAGTAAGCAACCACCGCATCGAGTTCGGTTTTACCGGCAACTTCTGCTTTAGCATTAGCAATTTGTTCGTCGGTGTAAGGAACGCCAAAATGCTCCTTGAAAATGCGCAACTTCTCGGCGGTTAACTCGCCATCAAGTACATTTTCTTCCAACCACGGGAAACCGGGCATATTCGACTCGGGAACAACAATACGCGGGTTGCGTAAGTGAACTCGATGCCATTCATCGCTGTAACGTCCGCCGACGCGAGCAAGATCAGGTCCGGTGCGTTTTGAACCCCACAAGAACGGATGCTCCCATACATGCTCGCCGGCTACTGAGTAGCTGCCGTAGCGTTCGGTTTCAGCGCGGAACGGACGCACCATTTGTGAGTGACAAACATTACAGCCTTCGCGAATATAAATATCACGGCCTTCCATTTCCAACGCGGTATAAGGACGTAAGCCTTCAACCGGTTTGGTGGTTTCTTTTAAGAAGAACAAAGGAACAATTTCGGCTAAGCCACCAAAGCTAATGACAATAAGGACCAAGATGCCCATAAGGCCGATGTTTTTTTCTATCGTTTCATGTTTCATCGAAATACTCCTTACGCCACTGCCGGTGCAGCTTTGTCAACCGTAGCGCGCTTTGGAGCAGCCATGGTTTTAAACATGTTGTAGGCCATGATAAACATACCGCTCAAGAATAACGCGCCGCCAACCAAGCGAATGGCGTAATACGGCTTTTTCATTTCTACTGTTTGTACAAAGGTATAAGCAAGGGTGCCGTCATCATTGAATGAACGCCACATTAGACCTTCCATTACACCAGCAATCCACATGGCCGCGATGTATAAAACAACACCGACTGTGGCAATCCAGAAATGCCAGTTAATCAGTTTGATACTGTACATTTCTTTTTGACCAAACATTCTCGGTAACATGTAGTACATAGCGCCAATCGATACGAATGCCACCCAACCGAGTGCGCCAGAGTGTACGTGACCAATAGTCCACTCAGTGTAATGAGATAGCGCATTAACGGTTTTGATTGCCATCATTGGACCTTCAAAGGTCGACATGCCGTAGAACGATAGCGACACAATTAAGAATTTCAAAATTGGGTCGGTGCGTAATTTATGCCAAGCACCGGATAAGGTCATGATGCCGTTGATCATCCCGCCCCAAGACGGTGCTAAAAGAATCAAAGACATGATCATGCCA
This sequence comes from Gammaproteobacteria bacterium, assembly GCA_013373545.1. Lineage (GTDB taxonomy): Bacteria > Pseudomonadota > Gammaproteobacteria > Enterobacterales > Kangiellaceae > Pleionea. The sequence continues at coordinate 2,599 of JABXHQ010000026.1, read as the reverse complement.
AGAGACTGTGCCCAGTCGGGAAGTGCGGTGTAATGCAAGTGATGCGGGCCAGCCCACATATAAATAGCAATTAATGCCCAGAAGTGAACAATCGATAAACGATATGAGTACACTGGGCGACCGGCTTGCTTTGGTACGTAGTAATACATCATGCCGAGGAAACCAGCAGTTAAGAAGAAACCAACCGCATTATGACCGTACCACCATTGCACCATAGCATCGACGGCACCGGCGTACACTGAGTAAGACTTAGTCCAGCTCAATGGAATAGCCGCGCTGTTCACGATATGTAAAATGGCAACGGTTAGAATAAATGCACCATAGAACCAGTTCGCAACATAAATGTGCGGACTTTTACGTTTCATTATGGTGCCAAAGAAAACAATCGCATAGGCCACCCACACCAGCGCAATCAAGATATCGATTGGCCACTCAAGTTCTGCATACTCTTTACTTGAGGTGTAACCTAAAGGCAATGAAATAGCCGCTAGCAAGATAACCAACTGCCAGCCCCAAAACACAAAGCCAGCTAAAAAGTTACTGAACAGTGGTGTTTGACAGGTACGCTGCACTACATACAGCGAGGTACACATTAGCGCGCAGCCGCCGAATGCAAAGATAACTGCATTGGTGTGCAGTGGGCGGATCCGTGAATAAGTCAGCCACGGAGTATCAAAGTTAAGCTCAGGGAAAAGCAGTTGCGCGGCGAGCAATACACCTACAGCCATACCTACAATTCCCCATATAACAGTCATAACAGCAAACTGCCGTACAACTGTATAGTTATAGGACGGTGCGTTTGTCTCAGTCATATTGGGTTCCAGATCTTATTTTTAAGGTTTAACGACGATGTGATTTTGCCCCGAACCTGATCAAGATTTCCTGATGTGGATCAAATGAGCAGGTCAAAATCGAGTGATCAATCGAATTTTGCGTTCAAGTTGCGGGACAACCGAAGCTGGTGCTCCGAAAACTTAGGCGTAATTATATATGATAATTGTGGTTGCAGCGCACAATAATATAAAAAAATCTTTCGATTAGCGGCAAAATAAGGCGGAAAATTAGCCAACTCAGGCGTAATTTGGGGAAAATCCCGCTCTGTGTCATGATCCGATTATCCGAGAGTAAAACGAGAGCACTGCCATGCGTGCATTTCACAGTAAGTTGCCCGATGTCGGCACCACTATTTTTACCGTTATGTCTCAATACGCTGCTGAGCATCAAGCGATCAATCTTTCGCAAGGGTTTCCCGACTTTGATGGTGATGGTCTGTTAAAAGAGCGAGTTAATCACTATATCAATACTGGACTAAACCAATACGCACCAATGACCGGATTACCCGCACTACGCGAGCAAATTGCGTTAAAGACCGAGCAATGTTATCAGCGTACGGTTTGTGCTGACGCTGAAGTCACTGTGACATCGGGCGCTACCGAAGCCTTATTCGCCGCGATTATGTGTGCGGTTAAGCCCGGCGACCAAGTGGTAGTGTTTGATCCGGCTTATGACAGTTATGATCCGGCGATCCGCATGGCCGGAGGCGAGCCCATTCATGTTGCATTAACGGCAGACTTTGCCATCGACTTTGCAGCCCTTGAAGCGGTGATGAGTGAACGGGTGCGGATGATTATTATTAATAGCCCGCACAACCCCAGTGGCCGCGTATTGGACGAATCCGCCATGCAGCAATTACAACAGTTAGTTGTGCAATTTAACTGTTGGTGCTTGTCCGATGAAGTCTATGAACACATTATTTTTGATCAGCAGCCGCATCAAAGTGTGCACCGATTTCCTGATTTGGCCGAGCGCAGTTTTGTAGTGAGTTCGTTTGGTAAGACTTTTCATACGACGGGATGGAAAGTGGGGTATTGTATTGCGCCGCAAGCCATGATGAGTGAGTTCCGCAAGGTTCACCAATACGTCACGTTTAGCACGTCTACGCCGATGCAAGCGGCGATTGCTGATACCTTGGCCGCTAAGCCTGAGCTATGGCAGGATTTGCCGCAGTTCTATCAACAAAAACGTGATGAATTGCGCGCCGCTTTGGCGCCCAGTCGCTTGCAACTGCTGCCCTGTGAAGGTACCTATTTTCAGCTAGTCGATTACAGCGCGGTGAGTGACTTGCCGGAAGTCGAGTTTGCTAAGTGGTTAACGCGCGAAGTCGGTGTGGCGGTGATACCCATTTCGGTGTTTTATCAACAGCCCCATGAAGCGCGTTTAGCGCGTTTATGTTTTGCGAAAAACTCGGCGACCTTAATTGAAGCGGCGGAGAAATTATGTCAACTGTAATGAATGAAACCAATGCCTTGCGGGTAGCGGCATTACAATTTGCGCCCAGTTGGCAAGATGTTATGGCTAGTCTGGAACAACTGGATTCGCATCTCGATGCGCTGAATCAACAGGGTAGGTTTGACTTAATTATTTTACCTGAGATGTTTGCTACTGGCTTCTCACTCGACGCAGTGGCCGCTGAGTCGGAAAACGGACGTGTTACTCGCTGGATGCAGCAAGTGGCGACGCGCTTTAATGCCGCCGTAGTTGGCAGTATTAAAATGAGCAGCCAAGGTGCCTTGTTTAATCGTTTACGCTTTACGGCGCC
>JABXHQ010000003.1 GCA_013373545.1 Gammaproteobacteria bacterium | reverse complement strand
GGAAGTCCCCTCGCCTTACAGTGGCACCATCACCAAACTTAACGGCCAACCCGGCGACGTTATTCCAGTTGGAGCCGCATTGGTTGAGTTTGATGGCGACGGTTCTACGTCTGCTGCTTCTCCTGCGGCCAGCGCGCCAGCACCCGCTGCAGCTGAGACTGCGGCCAAGCCTGCGCCAAGTGCTAATAACGGCGGCGCCAGTGAAGTGTTTAAACTACCGGATTTGGGCGAAGGTCTACCTGACGCAGAAGTCGTCCGCTGGTTAGTTAGCGAAGGCGATACGGTATCGGTTGATCAACCGATGGTTGAAATGGAAACGGCTAAAGCCGTTGTGGAGGTTCCTTCACCCGTAGCCGGCAAAATTGCAAAATTACATGGCCAAGCGGGCGATGTCATTCAAGTTGGGGCAGCATTAGTAACTTTTGGTACTGGTGCAGCGCCAGCAGCCACAGAATCCGCCGCGAGCGAACCAGCGGCGGAAGAGAATGCCAGTGCTGACGCCGGAACCGTTGTTGGTGCGGTTGAAGTTGGCAATACTATCGTGGCTGAGTCAGCCAACTCAGTAGTAAGAGCGTTAGCTCGAAAGTTAAAGGTCGACTTGGCCCAAGTTTCGGGAACCGGCAAAGACGGAGCCATTACTCAAGCCGATGTGAAAGCCGCGGCAAAATCGGGTTCAGCGGGCACCACAGTATCCGCTCAAGCAGCGCCTGCTAATGCTGGAACCGATACTAGCAATCCATTAGCTTACAAGGCCTCACCTGCGGTCAGAGCATTAGCACGCCGTCTAGGGGTTGATTTAGGTCAATGCCAAGCGACAGGTCGTAAGGGCTCAATTAGCCGAAGTGATGTTGAGCAAGCCGCTAACGGCCAACCAGCAGTGGCTAAACCTGTCGCCGCAGCGGCGCCAAAAGCGACGCCATCAAGCTCAAGTGCCTCCGGATCTCGATTACCGTCGGTATCCATCACTCGCGAACCACAAGCAGTACGTGGCGTTCGCCGCGCTATGGCGCAGGGTATGGCACATTCACACGCAACGGTGGTACCAACCACTTTAGTTGAAGATGTGAATATCAGTTCATGGCCAAAAGGAACCGATTCGCTCGCGCGCTACATTCGCGCCTTATGTTATGCATCGCGAATCGAACCAGCATTAAACGCTTGGTTTGACGGTGAGAATATGGAGCGCTTGTTGCACCCGAATGTCAATGTCGGTATTGCGGTTGATACCCCTGATGGGCTGTACGTTCCTGTTGTACACAACGCCGATCAAATGTCGATGGCAGAATCTCGCGCACAAGTTCAAGTATTACGAGATAAGATCGCTAATAAAGGTATCAAGCCGAATGACTTGGCCGATGCGACCATTACACTCTCTAACTTTGGATCAATTGCGGGTCGCTACGGGACACCGGTTGTGTCTCCTCCGCAAGTTGCCATTTTAGGTACTGGACGTTTTCGTAACGAGCTGCAGTTAACCGACAAAGGTATTGTGAATCAAAAAATGTTACCGCTGTCGTTAACGTTTGATCATCGTGCCTGTACCGGTGGTGAAGCCGCACGCTTCCTTGCCGCCATAATGGAAGACTTGGCGAAAGCACAATAGTCTTTGATTTGGTAATAACGGCAAAATAAATTAGACTGAGTGGAAAATTTTCACTCGGTCTTTTTTTATGTCTGGACAATTTGCACCCAACATAGTTAAGCGCTTATTCGGCGACTCGGTGCTACGACTTCTCAAACATCCCGGAGCCCTTTTCAGCCTCGCATACTTAATTTGGGCATTACTTGGCGTTTGCTATTTAGTAATGTTTTATCGCGAGTTTAATATCGATATTCTAAAGTTTATCGAAATCTCTGATTTATTAATTGCCGGCTTACAAGATCCGAAAGTCTCATTAGCATTTCTCGGAGCCTGCCTGGTTATTCTTATAATCGTTTTAATGTCTCACTGGTCTGAAACCAAGTTGAATCAACGAATCGATAAACTCCCCTCTTGGACAAAATCTTTGTTACGCATGTTGTTTTATGTCCCGCGCTCTAACTCAATTCTTCGAGTAACCTTTTTAGGCTCATTAATTCTTTATTTTATTGTTTTTTTGAAGCTTTCAATTGACACTGAAGTCAGCAATATAAAAAGCGGTAATGCACCTGCACTGTGGATCTACACTGATAGCCAAGCGCTTCGGCCAGAATGCGACTCCGGCACGGCGGATAACTGGCGATTGTTGGGTACCACCACTAAGTTTGCATTTTTCTACAGTAATGATTGCCACATGGCCCATGTTTTAACCGTTGAAAACATTCAACAGATCGTTAAACCAGCTTTAACCCAACCTTAAGCGAGTCAACATGAACGTAACCGAGTACTTAGAGTTCGACGCGACCGGTTTAGCGCAGTTAATAAAAAGCAAAGAAGTTTCAATTGAAGAAGTCGCTGATTGTGCCAATATTCGTTACGAGCAAGTCAATTCAACGATCAACGCTGTCATCTATCATCAGCCATCTGCAGTTAATGAATTAGCGCATTCCGCACCGGAAGCTCCCTTTTATGGTGTTCCGTTTTTAGTAAAAGATTTACAGTGCGCGGTTCAGAATCAACCAATGACGATGGGCAGCCGCGGCATACGCTGGATACCCGATGCCGATTGCACTTTAGCGCAACGATGGCGCCATGCCGGCCTGTCATTAATTGGAAAAACCAACACACCAGAACTTGGCTTGATTATTACCACCGAACCAAAAGCTCATGGGCCGACTCATAATCCCCATAAATTTGGATTTAGTTCAGGTGGTAGCTCTGGGGGTAGCGCTGCAGCAGTAGTATGTGGGATCGTACCGATGGCGCATGCCGGTGATGGCGGCGGATCAATTCGTTTCCCCGCAGCTTGGTGCGGAGCATTTGGCTTTAAACCAACTCGCGGATTAACTCCCCTTGGGCCTGAGCTTGGCGAAGAATGGTCAGGAGCTGTCGTAGAACATGGCATAACTCGCTCGGTACGAGACAGTGCGGCATTACTCGATGTAACTGCAGGAGAAGATATTGCCAGTCCTTTCATTCAACAGAAAAATGTCGCTAGCTATCGCGCAATCATTGAAAAGCCGCTCAGTAAAATGCGTATTGGTGTCAGTGTTGAACCGTTTATTTCTACAAACGTCGATGCAGAAGTTGTGCAAGCCGTACGGCAAACGGCACATGACCTTGAACAACTGGGGCACACCATTCGCTGGGACACACCAGCGTTTAATGAAGCGGAATACTGGCAAAGCTTTTTAATAACCATTGCCGGTCATGTGGCAGCTACAGTGCATAATATCGAACGCGATTTTGGGAAACGAGCGGTCGCAATGTTAGAGCCTGCGACCAAAAATCTGGCCATGTTGGGTCGCTCATTTTCTAGCGCAGACTTTGTTTCTGCACAATACAAGTGGCAACGAATTCGAGCCCAGTTTAATCGTTACCTAGAAGAATTTGATTGCTTTTTATCGCCAACCGTCCCAACCACTGCTGTCGCACATAAAGCCTTACTAAAATCGCCTGCTGAAGAATGGTTACTTGAACTGAGCTCATATTTTAAGATCGGTCGCTTATCTTTAAAGCTCGGGTTAGTTGAGCAAATGGCGCTACCCGTTTTGCGCACGATGGGATTCACGTTACTTGGAAATATCACTGGCTTTCCGGCGATGAGCCTGCCGCTAGCAACCCATACTAATGGGCTGCCAATTGGGGTTCAAGTTACCGGACGTTTTGCTGATGATGCGCGGTTGCTCCAGCTAGCCAAGCAACTTGAGAGTCAATTCAAAACAAAAGTTGTCGAGCCAGCTGTTGGTTAATAACTGAGACCGAAATGTTCGGCATGTCGATAAAAGTTTACCGTGTGTTAGTAAGAAAACTCTACTTCATAAGAAGTAAATTTTCGAATATTTATCACCCCCGTGTCGAGCAATAAATATTGTCCTTTTATCCCTTTTAATTGACCGCTAACCAAAGGGTTTTTATCGAAATTATGCGAAGTTATCTTTACTGGAAACTCATTGACTGGGTAGTCAATATTCACTACATCACCATCGAAAAATTCAATTTCAGATGCGCCATGTTCCGTGATCAATTGATCTAACTTTTCCTTTAATTCAGCGGTTAATCGCACCCCTTCCGCCTTTAAATCGACCGGTTCGGCGTTGCCTTTCAACATTGCCCGCCAATTGGTTTTATCGGCGATCAAGTCTTTAAATGCCACCTCTACCAAGCCCGACTGTTGTCGCGTTGCGACTTGGAGTAGTTGTACTGCTTGCGTGGCGCCTTGATCAATCCAGCGAGTGGGCACCTGAGAGTGACGAGTAATACCAACTTTAAGACCACTGGTATTTGAAAGGTATACAAAATGAGGAATGAAACAGTTTTTTTCGCCCCACTCAGGTTCGCGACAGGTACCTTCATGATAGTGACAAGTCTCCGGCTTCATAATGCACATATCGCAGCTAGCAAGTTTTTTCATGCACGGATAGCAAAAACCTTGGGAAAAACTTTTTTTCGTCGCATTTCCACAGTTCGCGCAATAAATCTTCCCGGTAAATTTAAGCGAGATCGACTGTTCTAACAGGGGATTTAAAGGAATGAGGCTATCACCAACCGGTAACGAATATTGTACGGGCTGCGCTAACTGCGCGACCATTTTCTTGAGCGTGCCTTGAACCATTGAATATGCAAACCTGAATAAATTCTAAAGCTAAATTTTACAGTATTTGCACTAAGAAAAAAGGTTCTTCGGCGGTTTATTCGCTGAAGAACCTAACGGGAATAACTGAATGATTAAATCGCCAGCGCTAATTCAGTACCTTGACGAATTGCGCGCTTAGCATCAAGCTCGGCTGCAACGTCCGCTCCACCAATTAAGTGGACGGGAATTCCTTTCGCCTCTAACTCTGACTGCATAGCACGAAGTGGTTCCTGACCGGTACAAAGTATGATGTTATCAACCGCAAAGATTTTCTCTTCTTCACCCAATCTCACGTGAAGTCCTTGATCATCAATCTTTACGTAGTTTGCGCCAGGAATCATCTGAACGTTTTTATGCTTTAAAGTTGCTCGGTGGATCCAACCAGTTGTTTTACCTAAACCTTTACCTAATTTGCTCGCCTTGCGTTGAAACATATAGACTTCGCGTGGTGAAGGCTCGACTAAAGG
>JABXHQ010000107.1 GCA_013373545.1 Gammaproteobacteria bacterium | reverse complement strand
CGTACCAGCTGATTAACAGTTGCCATTAATTAAACTCCAGCTCCTAGAATTAATACTAGTCAGTTACAAAAAGACAAGCCTATACAAGCCTGCCTTCAGGGGCGGGCATTGTATAGAGCGTGTCCTCTGGTGTCAAGGCGGACAGGTTAAGAAATGACCGCCTTGCCATTTCATGGGCTCTGCCGGGTGACCAGCAGCGCCGATGAATCCTTACAGTTCTGAGTCGTTACCGCTTAACGCCTCAGTCAGTGCTTTTTCAGCATCTGAAGCCGTGATGGTCACTTGACCCTCATCGACCACTACATCAGTGCCTTGCTTGCGACGCTCTTGGTGATAGCTCAAGCCGGTACCAGCCGGGATCAAGCGACCCACAATAACGTTCTCTTTCAAGCCGCGGAGGTCATCAACCTTACCGCTGACCGCTGCTTCAGTAAGAACGCGAGTAGTTTCCTGGAACGACGCCGCTGAGATAAATGACTCAGTCGCCAAGGACGCTTTGGTGATACCCATCAAGTCACGTTGGACTTTAGCAGGCTCTTTACCATCAGCAACCAATTGGTCGTTCGCTTCTAGTACGCGTACATACTCAAGCTGCTCGCCTTGTAAGAAACGGCTATCACCTGGTTCAGTGACCGTTGCTTTACGCAGCATCTGACGAATAATTACTTCGATGTGCTTGTCGTTGATGCCTACACCTTGGAGACGGTAAACGTCTTGCACTTCGTTAACAATGTAGTTAGCGACCGCGTGAATACCTTTCAAGCGCAGAATGTCATGCGGGTTATCGGCGCCGTCAGAGACAACCTCACCCTTCTCAACCTTCTCACCCTCGAACACGTTGAGATGACGCCATTTTGGAATCAGCTCTTCGTATGCATCACCTTCTTGCGGCGTGATCACTAAGCGGCGTTTGCCTTTGGTTTCTTTACCAAAGCTAACGGTACCTGAGATCTCAGCCAAGATAGCCGGCTCTTTAGGCTTACGAGCTTCGAATAAGTCCGCAACCCGTGGTAGACCACCGGTGATATCCTTAGTTTTCGAGCTCTCTTGTGGAATACGCGCAATCGCGTCACCAATGCCTACTTCGGCGCCATCTTCCAGGTTCACAATCGCATTCGGCGGCAATAAGTATTGCGCAGGAATGTCGGTACCAGGAAGATTCATCTCGTTGCCGTCTGGATCAACCAAGTAAATCATTGGCTTCAGATCGTTACCTTTACCGCGCGCTTTCGACTCAGTTACAACGATTGAGCTAAGGCCGGTTAGGTCGTCGGTTTGACGATCCATGTTGACGCCTTCAACCAAATCTTTGAACTTAATCTTACCGGCTAATTCAGTAATGATTGGATGCGTATGCGGATCCCAGTTAGCAACAATTTCGCCACCGGAAACTTTGTCACCTTCGGCGTGCTCAAGCACCGCACCGTAAGGTACTTTATAACGCTCACGCTCACGTCCGTACTCATCAATCAAGTTGATTTCCGCACTACGCGATACGATAACTAATTTGTTGTCTTTACGTTCTACGGTTTTCGCGTTGTGTAATTTCAGTACACCATCGTTCTTAACTTGAACGTTGTTCTCGGCTGATTGTCGAGAAGCCGCACCACCGATATGGAAGGTACGCATGGTTAACTGAGTGCCCGGCTCACCGATTGACTGTGCTGCGATAACCCCAACCGATTCACCTTGGTTGATGATATGACCACGAGCCAAATCACGACCGTAACAGTTTGCACAAACACCGTAACGCGTATCACAGGTGATAACCGAGCGTACTTTCACTTGGTCAACACTGTGCTTTTCTAATTTCTCTACCCATGCTTCATCAAGCAAGGTGTTGGCTTCACAAAGCACTTCATCAGTGCCCGGAATGTAAACATGGTCCGCGGTTACACGACCCAATACACGCTCACGTAACGGCTCAACAACGTCACCACCTTCGATTAATGGCTTCATTTCAACACCGTCTTGCGTGCCACAATCCACTTCGGTAATTACCAAATCTTGGGCAACGTCAACTAAACGACGCGTTAAGTAACCAGAGTTCGCGGTTTTCAATGCGGTATCGGCCAAACCTTTACGCGCACCGTGAGTCGAGATGAAGTACTCAAGAACGTTCAGACCTTCACGGAAGTTCGCTTTAATCGGACTTTCGATAATCGAGCCATCCGGCTTAGCCATCAAGCCACGCATACCCGCTAGCTGACGAATCTGCGCCGCGCTACCCCGTGCGCCTGAGTCGGCCATCATAAAGATAGAGTTGAACGATGGTTGGTCAACAATGTTACCTTCGGCATCTTCAACTTTATCGATTGCCAGGTTGTCCATCATCGCTTTCGCAACTTGCTCATTGGTGTGCGACCAAATATCAACTACTTTATTGTAGCGCTCACCTTGAGTTACCAAGCCTGATGCGTATTGATCTTCAATCTCACGCACTTCGGCTTCAGCTTTCGCAATAATTTCAGTTTTAACAGCTGGAACTTCCATATCGTTAATACCAACCGATGCACCAGAACGCGTTGCGTATTTATAACCGGTGTACATTAAGTGGTCAGCAAAGATAACCGATGTTTTAAGACCTAACTGGCGATAACATGCATTCACTAAACGTGAAATGGTTTTCTTAGTCATCGCTTGGTTAATCAATTCAAACGGAAGGCCAGCAGGAACGATTTCCCATAACAATGAACGACCCACAGTGGTTTCAACCAACTTGCGCTCAGTGTTGCGGTTGCCTTGCTTATCGATCAAAGTTTCTAAAATTCGAACTTTGATTTTCGCATGCAATTCAGCAGCGCCATTTGAGTAAGCACGTAAAACTTCTGCAGTATCGGTGAAGACCATGCCTTCGCCTTTTGCATTAACTTTGTCGCGGGTCATAAAGTAAAGACCCAAAACAACGTCCTGTGTCGGAACGATAATCGGCTCACCGTTCGCAGGTGAAAGCACGTTATTGGTCGACATCATTAACGCGCGCGCTTCTAGCTGAGCTTCGATAGTTAATGGTACGTGAACCGCCATTTGGTCACCGTCAAAGTCAGCGTTGTACGCAACACAGACCAGAGGGTGTAATTGAATCGCTTTACCTTCAATCAGTACCGGTTCAAATGCTTGGATACCCAAACGGTGAAGTGTGGGTGCACGGTTTAACATAACCGGATGCTCTCGGATAACTTCTTCGAGGATATCCCAAACTACCGCTTCTTCGCGCTCAACCATTTTCTTGGCTGCTTTAATGGTGGTCGCTAAACCACGTAGCTCTAATTTACCGAAGATGAAAGGTTTGAATAATTCCAAAGCCATTTTCTTCGGTAGACCGCATTGGTGCAATTTAAGAGTAGGACCAACAACGATAACCGAACGACCTGAGTAATCAACACGCTTACCAAGAAGGTTCTGACGGAAACGACCTTGCTTACCTTTGATCATATCCGCTAAAGATTTCAATGGACGCTTGTTCGAACCAGTGATGGCACGACCACGACGACCGTTATCAAGCAATGCATCAACCGCTTCTTGTAACATACGCTTTTCGTTGCGCACGATAATGTCTGGCGCGTTCAAATCGAGAAGACGCTTCAAACGATTGTTACGGTTAATTACTCGGCGATATAAATCGTTCAAATCCGAAGTTGCAAAACGGCCACCTTCTAGTGGTACTAATGGACGCAAATCGGGTGGCAATACTGGCAATACCGTCATAATCATCCATTGCGGGTTGTTACCCGAATCAAGGAATGCTTCTAACAGTTTAAGACGCTTACCTAATTTCTTTAATTTGGTTTCTGAGTTAGTGTTCGGGATCTCTTCACGAAGCGAAGCCGCTTCTTCTTCAAGATTAATCGCCGACAATAATTCTTGTACCGCTTCCGCACCCATTTTCGCTTCGAATTCGTCGCCGAACTCTTCTAGCGCATCAAGGTAGGCTTCTTCGGTGAGTAACTGGCCACGCTCAAGCGTTGTCATACCTGGCTCAATCACCACGAATGCTTCAAAGTAAAGCACGCGCTCGATATCACGCAGAGTCATATCCAATAATAAACCAATACGCGATGGTAATGATTTCAAGAACCAAATGTGCGCAACTGGACAAGCCAACTCGATGTGACCCATACGATCACGACGAACTTTTGCCAAGGTAACTTCAACGCCACATTTTTCACAAATAACACCACGGTGTTTCATGCGCTTGT
>JABXHQ010000043.1 GCA_013373545.1 Gammaproteobacteria bacterium | reverse complement strand
GCTTGCTTAAACGAATCTAAAAATTCCAAATCTTCCTGTTGATTAACTTTTTTCACCTAAGCTCCTTAATCATATTTGCGTCCACTCACGCCTTATAATGTTTGGCCATTGTAGCGAATCCACTAAGTGACTGAGCGCATTGGACTAAATTTAACAAATGTCTAAGCTAACCATTAACCGAACGATCTAAGTCAAACTCCACGCCGTAGACTCCCCTAGAATATAAAAGTAAGGGGAAGTCATGCCAGCCAATCTAATACGAATAACCTATGCCAGCACGGCAACTTTCAAAACCGATATTGAAGGTGGTATTGAGTCTGAAGTGGCTCGCATCTTATTACAGTCGCGGCGTAACAACAGTAAAATTGCCGTAGGCGGCGTCCTTCATTATGGCGAAGGTTACTTCTTTCAATGCCTAGAAGGCGAAGAATCTAAAGTAACGGAAACTTTGCAGCGCATTGCGCAAGATTCTCGTCATCGCGACATTAAAGTGTTAACTAAAAGTCCAATCCAGCGGCGCCTATTCACCGATTGGTCGATGAAATACCTGGCATTAGAAAAAAATTTAATGGCCGTTATGGAACAACACGGATTGGATAATTTTAATCCCTATGAGTTTTCTGCGCCGTTAATAGACGAACTTCTCAAAGTTTGTGCGCTGGGCATAGAGCCAAAGGCATTCGCTTCAAAGCAATCCCCTTCGCTTGAGGCCGAACGTCCCTGGTGGAAACGATGGCTAGGGGTAAGTCAAGCAAGTTAGACTGAGCTATTGAAAGCCGCTCACATTATTGATGAATAGTAATAACCCCGTCGCTGACGCTAAAGTTTGGCACGGCTAAATCAGGCAAAAGGCAAGCTTTTGTGCCACTGGTTGCGTGAGGTGGAAAGTTTTTTGCCGGAGCGGTGTTATCCACAATACGCCCAGCATAGTCATACAGATAACCATGGCAGGGATCACGGTAGCCTCCCTGCCACTGACTGTCTTCTTGTTTCGGTTGATGCACAACAATGCAGCCTAAATAGCTGCTAACTTTCTCTACGACAACAATTGACGGGTGTTTTGTATCTGTCGGCCTGCAGACATGCGGTGCAAACAGTTCTAGCTCGGCTTTACCTTGTTGGCTTAACAATAAAATTGAGTAAGGCTTACCGCGCCACTCAACGTCAAACGGCACCCCTTCCGTTAAGTCTTTTATTAGCACTTTACTGGGCGCTCCTGCGTTAATGGCTTGCGCACTGGGCTGCCAACTTTTAAAAAATGGCGATGATAAGCCTAAAATAATCAAAAGTATTAGTAATCCCAGCACGGCTATGGTCAATTTGATTTTCATGGTGAATTGGTTTTACTCAAGTTATGTGTCGTTAATCGAAATGGCGGCTAGTAAATGGCATCATTTTAATGACGACTCGTTAGTGACGACATATTAATAATTACCCGTTAATGACAACATTTTAATGACTATGCTCTGAAGCCCCGTCTTTCGCATGATGGTCCTCCGCTTTAAGAACGCGATAACCACGTAACTGAATATAGCGCTGAACTTGCTGCTTAGTCAGCAGCTCAATTTGCTGTAAATGCGCTCGTAAATGAGCCGCGCGTAAACTCGCTTTGTAACGCCCAATCTCTAACACCAAGGAATTTAATAGCTTTTCGCTGATAGTTTGGTTGCTAAAGTGCTGATCGAGTTCTTGTTCCAATGCAACAATTTTCTTACCTAAGTCTGACGCTTGAGACTGCATTTCTTCAAACAGCTTGGTTGTTGCTTGTATTTGCTCGGCACTCAATGCTAACTCCTGAGCTAGATCGAGTACATGTTTCGGCCCAGGATAGCCATTTAGCTCTGCCGCTTTCGCTAGTCCCATACCGTGGCCGGCTAAGTAGCCTTGAACCTCTTGATCCGCTAATGATTTAATCCGCCGCAGCTCTTCTCCCGCGTAGGAAGACGATGACGCGCTATGCACAGCCATTGAAAGCAAAAGACCAGCCAGCACGTTTAACACTGCTTTTCCGCTGGCGATTACCCCAATACCTTTCCTAATAAGCAAGTTCATATTCTCTCCACAAAAAACATTAAGAATCGGCCGACTATTGTTCACCATTTATTTATGGCCAAAAACGTTGGCCGATTGCTCTACCTTGAACCATAGGTCAATCCAGTTCTAAATCTTTGGATAACCGAACAAGGATCGCCTCTATGGCTCTTGTTCGTTGAATCCCTGTTGTGAAACAATATGCCATTGGAACTTAAGATCATCGAGCGTTAGTCTCGATTTATATTTAAATAACCTTAACATCTTATAAAAACCGGGCTATTTGGCGAGTGTAACTGGCGCAATTTCTAAGTTGATATTAAAGTACACAGCAATGCGTAAGCGACCATTTCTTGCGCTTAATTCGCGTATATAAGCAGTCGTTGACCGCTAAATTGGTAAACGCAACCGCTGGTTGACAAGATACCAACCACGCTTGATAGCTTGCAACTACTCGGTTTAATAAACTTTTCAGCTCCTTTAGACTAAAAAGTAACCATTATGATTTTATCTGAAAAAATAGTCCGATTACGTAAGCAGTTGGGTTGGTCACAAGAAGAGTTAGCGGAAAAGTTAAGCGTTTCGCGGCAGTCAGTTTCGAAATGGGAGAGCACCAATAGTATCCCCGATTTGAATAAGATAATCATGTTAGCAGAGATCTTTGAGGTCTCGACTGACTATCTCCTCAAAGACAATGTTGAACCCAATGATCCCATCAACAACAATCATCTCAGCGCAAAGCCTGCTCAAGTGACATTAGAGCAAGCGCTCGATTATGTGACTAAAAAACATACTGCGGCGAAACTGGTGGTTAAAGGTCTGCTACTCTGTGTGCTTTCGCCAGTACCACTGTTTGCGCTGTTAGCTCTGGCAAGAAGCGGCAGTATTACGCTTAGCGGCAATGCAATCGCGGCTATTGGTATCGGAACAATTTTACTCATGGTAGCCATTGGTATTAGCTTTTTTATTCGCACCAACCAATTTGAACCTGAAACCGAGACCATTGATGAAGAGTCTTTTGAGTTGGCTTATGGCGTGCGCGGTGCCATTGACGACAAACTTAAGCTAATTCGTCAGCGCTATAATTTAAGCATTACCACCGGGATCGCCCTGTTCATCTTTGCGGCCGCGCCAATAATTTTGGGTAGCTTATTATTAACCGGCCCCGGCGTCATTTTAACCATGTTAATCATTACCATTGCGATGGTTGCGTTAGGACTTGCGATTATCATTCCCGTAGCGGCTAAATTCGACGCCTATAATAAAATATTGCAAGATGGCCAGCAGAACAGCGCAAAATCAAAACGCATTAAACGCGCTGAGAAATTAGCCGCTTTTTATTGGCCATTGATCACTGCTATTTTTATTGGCTGGAGCTTATGGTCAATGGATTGGGGGATCACTTGGATCATTTGGCCGGTTGGCGCCATCTTGTTTGTTGCTCTGTTGGGCTTGATGGAGCTAATAAAAAATGAGCCCGAAAACTAATTGGCTTAGCTCACTTAAGTAACCTCAGACACAAAATCCGAGCAATAACCGCAGCGACAAGACGCGGTTAAACTCACCACCCTCGCCTGTCGTTCTGTTTAACTAATAGAACCGAACTCGGTTAAAAGTGCTTATTTTATTTTTGCTAGAGTAACGGCGCTTACTTAGATAACTTCGGCAGTACATATTCAATGGTTCGACTAATAAATCGTTCGAGCTGTTCACGGGATATAAAACGCTCGCGACCTTGCGTATCAAATCGTTTGGCAGCGTCTTGTATCGCTTGCTGTTGTGCAATTTGCTCGACGTTTAGTCCTTTTTTTTGTTGAATTAAAACCTGCTTAACCCAATAAACGGTATTCTCTTTAAAGCTATTTAACACGGCAAGGTTAGCTAACGGGCCATGCCCGGGAACAATTTGCGTCAGTTTATTGGAGCGCTGATTGATAACAGCGACGCTCTGCGAGAGCCCATCAAGGCCACCCGAATAAAAAGTGGGATGCCAGCTATTATCAAAAACATCACCGGTGAAAACGATATTACAGCCCTGATGAAAGATTAATAAATCTCGCTCAGTATGCGAGTTGACCGGCGTCACTGTTAAATTAAATTGCGCGAGTATTGCATCCGTTTCTGCAGTTGACTGATTAAAATTAAGCACACGAGCGCCTAAGTCAGTAAAGTACTGATTGCCACCACTGTGATCGGGGTGGCGATGGGTATTAATAATATACTTTACCGGCTTATCGCTAACCGACTTAATTATATTGGTAAGTAAATTAAATTTTTGATGACCTGGCACCGGATCAATTAATAATGTGTATTGCTCATTAGTCACTAAACCAATATTAGTGCCGTAACCAAAAAAGTTAATCATAGTCACTGAGTTACACATCTTTTCTACACGAATGTCGCCGATACTTTTTTCAGAGTTTTTTTCAAGGCTTATGTGAGAACCTATATCAGAACTTTCTTTTATACCTGCTTCTGTACTTTCTTTAGTAGCGGATGCAGCAAATGCATAACCGCTAAACAACATAATGCCAACCAGCACTGCGCAAGACTTGGTTATAATTGTCACAATCTTTCCTTATTTTTTTATTTCCACAAATTTGCTTAAGGTCTAATATAACCGGAATATTTGTGCACCACAAAGCCGATGACAATGACCACAGCGCTCAATAACGACCGTTAATCGTGGCTATGTTTTCGTGTTAGCACTTTATTTAGCGGTTGGCACTATAATTGGCTGTTGGCACCATAAACATCTTAAATATAAAACACGGCTATAGGGGTAAGCGGTAAGTTGTGACATATCGCCCATTGAAATATCTTAAGTGGCAGGCGGTGATATGGGTCGATAGTGGAAAATTCAAATTGATCGCGATCAATAACCACAAAATTTCTACTGCATCGCTACTTTGCTAAAGAGCAAGTTTAGTGTAGGGTCTAGAAAGTGCTTACTTAAGGATGTCGTCTAATGGGGATCTCTATCACACAAGAAAGTTTTTCAGAGGCTGAATATCAAGCTTTTTCAGAACGCCTATATGAATCACTCGATTGTTTAAAAGCGGTTATTGATGTTACGGACTTTGGCAACGGACAAAAATTTATTGGCGCTGAGTTAGAGAACTATATAGTCGATGATAAAGGCCAAGTACAATGTTTAAATCAAGCGATTATTCAAGCGTCAGGCGATAAACGCTATACCGTTGAGCTCAACCAGTTTAATTTAGAAGTTAACTTTGACCCAATTGAGTTTAACGCAACGCCATTTTCAACTTTAGAGAACCAAATTCTTCAGCACCAGCAGGCGTTGCAATCGGTTGCCGATGAGTTTTCAGCGTCCATTGTTCCAATTGGTATTCTGCCCACGCTACAGGAGAAAGATTTATCACGCGAATCAATGACTGACTTGGCGCGCTATCGTAGTCTGTCAAAGCAGCTCTACAAAATGCGCGGCGATAAGTTTAAGGTCAACATTAGCGGCGCCGATCAATTACAATACAACTGCGATCATGTAGCGGTTGAAGGAGCGAACACCTCGTTTCAGTATCACTTGATGGTTGACCACCAAGATTTCGCCAAGGCGTTCAATGCCGTACAACTGGTTACCCCGTTAGTACTCGCGTTGGCGGCTAACTCACCTATTTTTCTCGGGCAAATTTTATGGGATGAAACCCGCGTGGCCTTGTTTAAACAATCCATCGACAGTCGCCAGCGTGATAATGTTGAATGGCGGCAGCCGGCTCGCGTTACTTTTGGTCACGGCTGGGTGCGCAACAACGCTTGGGAGTTATTTGCTGAAGCCGTTGCCTTATACCCACCCATGTTTCCAATTGTCTCTGACAATCCTATTGCCTATTCGCAAGGCACACAATCTCTACCAGCGCTTGAAGAACTGTGTTTACACATGGGAACCATCTGGCCATGGAATCGCCCAGTCTATTGTCCCGCACAAAACGGTCACATTCGAATCGAAATGCGCGCCCTGCCAGCTGGACCAACGGCTGC
>JABXHQ010000021.1 GCA_013373545.1 Gammaproteobacteria bacterium | reverse complement strand
TCAACCGCTCGTTGCGCCGTATAAGTAAAGTTGGTTTTAATCTTAGTAGTTTGATCAAGCGCGCTGTCATAAGCCGAGTTACTGCCAGTGCTCGTTAACGCATAAGTCGTAACGGTTTTGTTATTAAGTTTATTGATCCACCAGTTGCTTTCATCGGCAGCAGCAAACTGATTCTCCGTTACCGATTTCATCACACCAAATTTAGTATCGGTAATTTCGGTGGTTTTTAAGACATTACCGTAACGACTGCTTAGATCGCTCGCCTCAATAATGCTTTGCATATTTGACAGCTCATAATCATTAAGATTAAGCGCATAATTAGTTTGCGAACTAATGTGTGGCACCGTCCACCAAGTTTTACTATTCGCTGTATTTACTTGGTGATACTGATTCACTTGCGTGATGCTTAAAGGCGACTGCTCACAATTTGGATCGTAACTCGTTAATAAGCATTTGCGTATTTCCTGAATTTTTCCGGCTAATGGAAATACCTGATGGAATTCAGTAATCGAACGGGTGTTGATCACCTCTTGATATTCATCAACGCCGCTCGGCGAATCAACGGTAATACTGCGAAAACCTTGGAAACCGCGACCTTGATTATTAAACATGGCACCACTGTATCGATAAACAGTATCGTTAAAACCACCAATGCCATTAGTTACTGAGTGTTTGGTAACCGCGTACATGCTCGAAGCAAAGTGGAAGTAGTTATCGAATTGATTCGCGTATTGTCGATCCACTTGATAAAAGCTTTCGCTTTCGCTATTAGCTTTGCTGCCCGTTGTCGGGTTATCTCCCGTTGAAAGCGGACGATAGTCCCACTTATTCTCAACACCTAAGCCATTAGTAACCGACTCCAACATATCAACCGGACGATACAATTCTCCTGATTTCGCCGCGCCTTTGTTGCGCATCATATAGATGCCTTGTTGCAGTGACGGATCAATCGCACGATTGTTTTGATCAGTAATTTCGGTATTCCATTGGCAGTTGTAAGTTGAACTACTCGGATTATTGTCCCAACGACATCCGAAAACAGTGACGATGTCAGCCAGTCCGTTGCCATATGCATCCACAGTGGCACGCTGCGTAGAGGAAGCAATAATGTTGGTGGGTAAGGTTGTTTTTACCAAGTCGCCACTAGCATTTTCCTTCAGCAAAATAGCTTCATAGGAATACACGGTATCGTCGATATTATTGCTATCAAGTTCTTGTGGTGTGGAGTTTAACGACGGTTGATAAAGTCCATATAACTCACGATCACAACGCCACCCTGCATTAACACCGCTAATGTATTTACATGAAGAGGCCAACAAATCTTTTGCGCGCAAAATATCCGACACACCATCATTGTTGTAATCAAAAAACATAAAGCGGCTTAAAATGGGGTACGAGTAAAAAGCCGATACACAAATATCGCCCGGAGGACACTGAGTTGGGTTTTGTGGTAAGCCGCCACGCATTTCAACGGCAATATCTAAGTTACGCCAATTACTTTCGAAGCCAGTTCCAGTGTTTAGCTTGGCAAATAAATAACCGGTACGAAATTCATCGGTCGACTCTTGCACGGCTAACCAATCTGGCAAGCCATCACCATTAATGTCGGCAAAAATATCACTGTTAACGTATTTGCCACTCGGCTGTGGTAAACGCTCGCTGCTGGCGAAGTTACGCTGAGTTAACTCAATCGAACGATCATTGCCACCTTTATTCAATAAAATACTGGTAGGGTAAGGTAAGCCAGGATAATCAAAGTCTTTAAATAGAACGGTTACATCCGGTAAACCATTACCATCCATATCACCTTGCAGTTGAATATCGGTGGTAATAACCGTGTCACCATCGGCAAAGGCAAAACCGCCATGATATTTTAACCGCAGATTGGCCAGCTTAGTTTGGTATTGGTACAACTGTTGACTTAATGTGCGCGAATATGGGGTGGCAGTATTTTGACTGTGAAAATAAACCCGCAACTCTGGATTCGGCCAAGTTGGGTGCATAAACACAACATCGGCATAGCCATCGCCATTGTAATCACTAATGTCGAGTAGTTGCGCGCCCAATGCAGGGGTGTAAGCTAGCGTTTGGTTTTCCCAATTGATCGCCGTTTCCTGCCAATAACCCAAGGTTGATAGCCGGACCGCGAATTTGCCATTCGACTTTTTAAATTCATCGGTAATACCGTCATTATCAAAATCGGCTTGCATACACTTCACAGTAAAACTGTTCAGTGGACGATAGCAGTTGGCAATTTTTTCCGCGTGCGTTCCAGTAATTCGCCCTTCAGCATCAGTGGTGTATTTAGGCCAATCTTTAACGCCGTCACCGTTATAATCGGCATGCGGTAAATGCTGATCAATCTGACGCTTTTGCCATTGATATTGAGTCGGCTGATCAGTGGTTGCAACACGCTCAAATACATATTGCGGCGCACTTTCTGACCAATCAAAAGTGGTTGCAGGCAGACATTCACTTAAGTTACCGGCACACTCTTGAATAGATGAAACTAAACTGCGATCGGTCGATTGACTGGTATGATAGTTAATCGAGTAACGCCGAATACGCTGCGTTTGATAATAGGTTTCAATCGACTTTAAACGCTGGGTCGAGCGTAATTTTCCGCCCGCTTGATAAGTAGTTGAACGATCGGGGCGCGGTTCATAATTAAAGCGAACTTCGCGATCACCTGCGGTGGCATTAAAACCCGTGTAAAGAATTTTCGTTAATAAATGTTCGCCTTCTGCAAAGTTACTATATAAATAGTTAATGGTGTTACCAAAGGTATCTTGCTCTTTCTCCAACTTCCACGAAAGTACTTTACTTTCACCATCGGCAAAATGTCGTGATTGTGTGGAAGTACCGTAGTAACTTTTACGACCATCTTTGTGGTAAACGACAAACTGACCACTATTGTTAAAATCTAAACGACCAGTTTGATAAACTTTAACAAAGCTATCGAGTTCTGTTCGATAAGTCGTACCGGATAAACCATACTCAAAACCCGCCACCATAATTAGGCGCTGTCCGTCTAAGCAAAGCGCATCATTTAGACCGAACTCAATGCCTGCAGGACGACCATCTTGCGCGTAGGTTTTAGCGCAGCGCGTAATACTGGAACCAGCGCTTAAACCAAACCCAACACCCATGGTGCCGTTACCCGAGCGCGAAGAATAACCAATCGATACTTCTGGCTGCATTCCGGCACGTCCTGGCGGCAATGCAATTGGAATGGAATAAGTTGCGGCACCACCTGAAACGCCACCTTCGCCTTGCAATGCGCCAACGACATCCGAATTCGGAACACTTGGCAGAGTTACAGGAGCATTGGCAACCGTGCTGGTCTTTTTCGCGTAATCAGGCGTCGCCACCTGAGCTGGCACGACTTCAAAAGACGCTAGGCCGCCGTAACTTGAACAGGCCCATGACTCTTGGTTACACGCACGAAATCGAAATTGCCAAGTCCCTTCGGTCAACCCAGATACATTCACCGAGGTTGCTGGTGTATTACTAGTGACGTTCTGCCAACTTCCACTGTTAACGCGTTTTTGCACCGAGTAATAAGTTGCGTTAGCAACCGCTGCCCACGATAACTTCACGCTAGTAGCGGAGGTTTTGCTAACCGTCGGTGCAGCAGGTGTTG
>JABXHQ010000193.1 GCA_013373545.1 Gammaproteobacteria bacterium | reverse complement strand
GCTGCAGTTCAGAGATAAGTCGCGGCCCGATATGTGGCTGGTGGATTCTCTGATTTCCATTGGAAGTGACCCTGCGAACAATATTGTTATAGCGTCGGATAAAGTTGCACCCCAGCATGCCGAGTTAAGGATTAACGACAATGCTGTTGAATTTGTCCATGTAGCCCCGACCAAAAGCTCGTTCGTCAATGGCTCTTTAATTGCCTCGAATATCAAGTTGAAAGCTTGGGATATCATTTTAATTGGCGATACCGAACTTGAATTAGTTGATCCGTTGATCAATCGTTCACCACGACAACCTGTAGCACCGAAAAAGACCCAAGTTCGCGAAGTGCTCAGTGAATGGTTAATTCAAGCGCAAACAGCGCCGTTTTCGGGTCAACTGTTTCCCGTTAACAAACCACTGGTGATTGGCCGTGATACGCAATGTGATATTGCTATCCCAATGCCGCATATTTCAAGGCGCCACGCCGAAGTCTTTATTGAAAACAATACACTAAAAGTGCGTGACTTAGGCTCGGCCAACGGTACTTATATAAATGGCGAAAAACTGGCGCAAGCCGAGCTGGTTAATGGCGATGAAGTGCGCATTGACGAGTTTGGCTTTAAAGTTATCTTCACCGGTGAGGCAACCGAGAAGCAGCAAGCCGCTTTTCAAACGACTATTCGAGCAACCGAAAAGAAAGTGCAAGCGGCTAAAAATAACCCACCTAAATACCCAACTCCGCCCGATATCGGTTCGAAAACCATTGATGTGCCGGTCGCAAAAGCTTTCTTTCATGGTAAATCTAAATCGATTCGTGGCAAGGTCTATGAAGTCGAGTCCACCGGTTCGCCAATTGGCCGCATGCTCGGACACCATTTATCGCGTGATGATAGCAGTGTGTCTGCACGGCATATTGAAATTTATAAAAACGGTCGATTTTGGACGGTTAAAAATAATGGTGCCGCCAATGGTCTATTGGTTAATGGCCGCATGACCACGCGTGCCACTTTGGTGGAAGGCGATGAAGTGCGGATTGGCGGAATGGACCTAATTTTTCAATGTGAAGGGAAACAACCTAAGTCGTATCAGTTTGAACAAGAAAAGCCATTCAATATTGGTAAGATCGCAATTGGCTTTGCCCTTGTTGGCGTTGCGATATTTATTGCGTTAGCGGTCTTTGGTGCGGCCTAATTACAGGTTCAACGTTTTCATAGTTTCAAAGTTGTCGCGCCCACCAAAGCAGTAAGGCTTTTAAGCTTGAGTGAATTTCTTGCTTCAGTTCAGGAAGGAAAAAATAAATTTGGCTGTAAGTAAAAGCCGCGGCAAACACCAAGGTCCAATAAACTCGATTGAGCCAGCCAAAGAACCCCACTGGACGGGGTTTGCGATAGCCTAATAATAATGCTCGTCGACGGCTTACCCGTTGGTGGTTCTGTTTAGCTTGTTGCACCGTCATTAATTCATCCATTGCTGCAGTGGCCGATGCAATGCGGCTGCTCGGATCGAGGGCTAACAATTGCAATAATAATCGTTGCAATGGTTTTGGTAGCTGAGCGTAACTTTCGGTCCAAGTAATTTGACCATTTTTCCAAGCTAACGGCTGGCCGGTGAGCATATGGTAGAAGACGGCACCGGTAGCGAATAAATCCAACTCAATTGAGACGGCCTCCGGTTCTAGCGGCGTGTACCAATTTTGACTCTGCTCATCGGCAAAGTAATGTTCACAATAGCCGAAGTCGCTTAGCTTAACACTACCGTTCTGATCAAAAAGAATATTGGTCGGTCGGATATTGCCATGAATGATTCGGTTTTTATGTGCAAACTCGAGACCGGCAAGTATCTGCCCAGCCACGTGATAAAACTCATCTAAAGGGAATGGTTGAATCAGGCGATCGGCGAGTGTTCCGCCATCTAGATATTCCATCACAACAATAAATGAGCGCTGGTTGCTGGCAGTTCCATAAATATTAGCTATTTGTGGGTGCTTTAACGAAGTGAGTAACTTGGCCTCTTTAAGTCCTGAGCTGTCATTCGCACGTTTTTTAATGACGATTAAGTCATTGGTTTTCTGTCGTTCATATAAATAAACCGCTCCGTACTCGTTTTCGTTGAAGACTTCTAATAAAGTGAAGTTTTTACTCAATGAGGCGATGTCTTTTTCTGCAGACTGTTTTTGTGACTTGGCGAGATGAGCACCTTTAATTACTTGTAGCAATTGATTCTCAATGACGGCGGCTGAAGTAGGACGGTTTTCAGCTTTAATATTGAGGCACTGAACAATGATGGCCTTGATCATCGGAGGAATCGTTGCTGCTTGGGTATTGACAATGGTTATCGGACTTTCAAAGTCTTCACTGAACAACTCATACATCAACGCTCCCAGTGCATAAATGTCACTTAAAATGGAGGCATTTTCGGCGCTTTCTTTTAGCTCAGGTGCCATATAGCGGTCGGTGCCCAGAACTTGTGAGCGTTGGCCGCTATGAAAGCGTTCATTGGCAAATAGCGCGGCAATACCAAAGTCTAAAATACGTGCATTATCTTCACTGTCGATGATGATATTGGCTGGTTTAATATCACGATGAATAATACCATTGCGATGGGCAAAGGATAATCCACGACAAATCTGGATCACATAGTTTAACTTTTTTAGCAGCGGCAACTCGTTTTCTTGAATGGCGTCATGCAGACTGATCCCGGCTACATATTCCATCACAAAATAAGGCTTACCCTCTGCGGTAACACCTTTGTCAATAACATGAATAATTTTGGGATGATTCAGACGCGCGACAATTAAGGGTTCATTTTCGAATAGTTGCTTGGCGGTTGCATGATTCAGCAGCTGCTCTGAAAGAAATTTTATCGCGACACGTCTTTTCAGCGAAAGCTGCTCGGCTGCATATACTTCGGCCATCCCGCCATCGCCGATTTTATGTTGCAGTCGGTAACCGGGAATATCCATTACCACACCCTGACTTATTGTTATTGTTTTAGTTTAGACAATAAACCAGGTTTCTCTAGGTTGGTTGGGTTAATCGATCTGACGCGGGAGAAAGTTCTCCGCAACCATACAGCGCAGACTGCCGCCGCCAATATGTTCAATGGTAGCAATATTACAATCGACGAGTTGGCCATGACGTTCGAGCATGACTCGTTGTGCGGCGCTAAATCCGTTGAGTGCATTCTTGGAGAGAAGAATCAGTGGTTCGTTCTGTGCTGACTTTACTTGTAAGATGTTGGCGCAAAAGGATTGCTCACACTGCTCGGCGGTAATCGTAATAACTTGCTTCGCGGCTGCCTCCAGTTCCGCTAATACAGAGTTACGTTCCGCTTGCGTAATTGAATCAAGGCATACCACCGCGAAGTCTTCTCCCACACTCATCATGACGTTGGTATGATAAATAGGCGTGTTATGTTGACTATTGGCCGTAAACACCACCGGCGTGTAATCAAGATAAGTGGCAACTTCAAGCAGGCTTCGATGTTCACAGCGCTCGGACAATGCCGCGTAAACTTGCTGCTGGACATGATCAAATACCATTGCCCCAGTGCCCTCGACAATGCCTTGGCAAATATCCGCGCTAGGATGCATTTTGCTCACATGGTAACCATTGTGTTGCAGTAGCGAGCGCAGCTGTTCGGGGACGACTTCGCGTTGGCGATTGGGGGTTTTCATTGGGTACAGCAATACCTCCCCGTTGGGATGGGTAGTGAACCAATTGTTTGGAAACACCGCGTCGGGTCGGTTAATGCCATCGTGATGTTCCAGCACCAATACTTCCAGTCCATGAGCGCGCAGCCGCTCCACACTGTTAGCAAACTCGTTGAGCGCGCGTGCAGTCACTTCATTACTCGCGAGATCTGAGCGATGCTGAAATTCATTGTCGCTGCCGGTTTGGCTGTTGTAGCCAAAGGAGTCTGGCTGGCACATGATGATTGAATGAGTTAGCTGTGGATGCTTCATGGTGGCTCCGGTAATTGTCCGGCCGATTTATAACATAGAACGCGTAATGGCCAAAAGTGAAATCGATAGGCATCAATTTTAATCAGCGTTATATTGCGGTAAGTCTTTTTAGGATAAAGTTTTGAGCAAAAAAAAAGGCTTATCTTGCGATAAGCCTAATATTAGCAAAAAGTCGAGCCAGATAGGACCAAAAGGGGTAGGAGGTGCTCTGACTGCGCTAATCAATCACTGTTGGGACAGATAAAATTTAGAGTGACTCACTCAAGGTTACCGCCGAAACGATAACCGAAAACTTTACGTCGATGATTAATCGGCTAACTCTACCAAATTGTCGAGCGGCAAAGTCTTGCGCTCGGTCAAGCTTTTTTCAGTTGCCATTGACGGGGCAACGTCACCGATAAATAACTCTTTCGATGCACGGATATTGGCTAAGACTTCGTAACGAAGCTGAACCAATGCTTCGGCCTTTAAACGGGCCATTTGCATTTCCAAGTTTGACTCAATGGCTTCGATTCCGAAGTCTTGTGCCTGTGTATTTAAGCTCACACCTGAGACAAAAACCGCTAAAAGCGAAAAAAATCTTGCAGACTGTTTCATGGCTTTAAACCTCACTCCGTCGAATGTTTGGATATTGCGCTAACAAATACCGTAAACCTTTACCCTTATACCCGAGGTCCTCGCGTCAATGAGGTTCTGAGTGTCGGCTTTCTTCAGTTACGTCCTGCAACTTAGTGAAGAACTGTCCTGCCGTTCGGGAACGATGTGAATAATACGGATTATGCTGCAATGCTTCAAACGATCATTTATAATGTTTCGCATTAGAAAAACTAATGGAATAATCATGGCCCGTCGTCTCCCTCCATTGAATAGTTTGCGCGCCTTTGAGGCGGCTGCGAGACACTTATCTTTTACTCGCGCAGCGGACGAACTTTTTGTTACTCAAGCTGCGGTATCACACCAAATAAAAGGGCTGGAAGATTTCCTTGGAGTCCAGTTATTTATTAGGAAAAACCGTAAGTTAATGCTTACTGACCATGGGCAGAATTATTGGCCAAAAATTCGTGACATCTTTGAGAAATTAGCCGTCGCGACCGAGCAATTGAAAGCGCAAGGAGCGGCCGGCGCATTAAACATCAGTGTGGTCCCAACTTTTGCTATCGTGTGGTTGGTACCTCGATTATCTCGCTTTAATTCTCTTTATCCTGATATCGAGGTGAGATTGAAAGCTACCGATCGGCAAGTTGATTTTTTTCAGGACGATATCGACATCGCTATTTATTATGAGAAAGGTGATTACACGGGGATGCGCTCCGATACTTTATTAAATGAATTCCTCACCCCTATGTGCTCGCCATCATTATTAGACGGGGAACCGGCGTTGAGTGACCCGCAAGATCTTAAACACCATATGCTGCTGCATGACGCGTCGACCGAAGAATGGCGTGAATGGTTACGTCTAGCGGGGGTGAAAGGTGTTGATCTGCGCAAAGGACCGGTGTTCTCACATTCCAGCATGGTGATGCAAGCGGCGATACATGGTCAAGGAGTGGCCTTAGGGCATAACGTACTCGCACAGCCGGAAATTGAGGCTGGGCGCTTAGTCTGCCCGTTTGATATTGTGTTGCCAAGTGACTTCAAATACGACTTAGTATGTCCTGAAGAGTGGGCGGAGCGCCCAAAAATAAAAGCGTTCCGCGATTGGATTATTGAAACGGTGGCACAGGAGCAAGCGCTGGAGTCGTTATTTTAGTCGGCGCCTTGACCAACCGTTAGGTAATGCAAGCTAAACAGCTGTTCATCGTCTTGCCACACTTGCTGAGGATAAAACCCCGCCAGCTTGGCTAACTGATGAAACTCATCGGGTGCATATTTATATGAGCTCTCGGTGTGAATGGTTTCACCTTTTTGCATCCGGTAGTTCTTGTCTTCAATTTGAAAGGATTGTGAGCAAAGGCTAACTAGGTGCATTTCAATGCGTCCAAGCGCTTCATTGTAAATGGCTTGGTGCGCAAAATTCTCGATTTCGAGATCACTGTTTAAGCGTGCTTTGATGTGCTGCAAAATATTTAAATTAAACTGAGCGGTAACGCCGGCACTGTCGTTATACGCAGCTTCAAGTCGCTGGCTATCTTTCTTAACATCGACACCAATGAGCAAGCCACCATTAGAGCCGACCAGTTGCGCAATTTGTTGTAAAAGTTTAACCGCCGCTTGCGGATCAAAATTACCGATGCTGGAGCCCGGAAAGAACGCATTGTAGCGCCGGCTCCCGAAGTCGGGGACTTGCCAAGGTTTTGAGTAGTCGACGCGATTGGCATGTACTTCAAGCCAGGGGAAGTCTTTCGCTAATTGATTGGCTGATGCAATCAAGTGCTCTTTGGATATATCCATTGGAACATAAAACGACGGTTTCAGTGCCGCTAATAAAATGCGGATTTTTTGGCTACTGCCACTGCCCAATTCAAACAAAACGCTTTCTTCGCCCATTAAATCACGAAACTCATCTGCATGCTGTTCCAGCAGCTGAGTCTCAGTGCGCGTTGGGTAGTACTCGGGCAGCTGGCAAATTTGATCAAATAATTCGGAGCCGTGTTGGTCATAAAAATATTTAGGTGATAAACGTTTAACCGGTGCACTTAGGCCGCTATGAATATCTTGTGCAAAGGTATCAACCACTTTATGTTGTTCATAATAATAAATACGTTCTTTTTTAACTGCTTGATTCATTGATCACCTGTCTATGTCTTGCGCCAGTCGAATACCGCTCATCTGCCACTGGGTTTCGGGGTAAAAAAAGTTGCGATAAGAAAGACGAGTATGCTGCGGTGGCGATAAACAGCTGCCACCACGGAGCACCATCTGGTTGCACATAAATTTGCCATTGTATTCGCCAATGGCTCCGCTGGGCGGCTGAAAGCCTGGGTAGGCAGCATAGCTCGATGCTGTCCATTGCCAAACTTGCTGCTGTAAATCATTGTCGGCACAAGCATTTGGATGCCATTGTGGCGAATGGATGGTCGATTCATCGGCTTGGCTAGCGCTAGTTGCATAAACTTCCCATTCAAACTCACTGGGAAGGCGCGCACCGCACCAGCGTGCGTAAGCGTCGGCTTCGTAGAAGCTTACATGGCACAGTGGGCGTGAAGGATCGAGCTTGACCGGTCCGTACAATGTATATTCATACCATTGCTGGTCATTTTGAAACCAATATAACGGCCGTGATAACGATTGGCTTTGTACCCAGTCCCAGCCGTCGGATAACCATAGCTCTGGTCGCTGATAGCCGCCATCTTGCATAAATTTCAAAAATGCGGCATTTGATACCAGCTGAGTCGCAATATTTACCGAGTTTAAGTAAGTTTTGTGGCGTGGCGTTTCATTATCAAAGTGAAAGCCGTTACCCGAAAAGCCCACTTCATAGAGCCCCGACTCGATGTTGTACCACTCAGTGCGGTTGGCTGGGGCGTCTGTTATTTCAGACAGTGGCGCTGTGTCGTAACTGGGTAATAACGGGTTCTGATAAAAGTTGTACTTAAGATCGGTCAACATAAGTTCTTGATGTTGCTTTTCATGTTGAATACCCAGCTCAATGCGCTGTTCAATAAGCGCAGCTTGGTTGGGTGCGTGCGCCGTTGGCAAGCTTAGAATCAACTCTGCGATGGCATCATCGATGATTTGTCGATAGCGCCATACTTCGGCTACGGTTGGCCGTGATAACAAGCCTCGGTTTGGACGTTTAAACGGCTGCCCAACACCATTATAGTAGGAGTTAAAAAGGTGCTGAAATGCCGCGTTGAATTCCGTGTAGTCGTTAGCGAAAGGTTTTAAAACAAAGGTTTCATAAAACCAAGATGTATGGGCGAGGTGCCATTTTATCGGGCTGGTTTCCGCGATGGCCTGTAGGCCATAATCTTCAACTTCTAAATTTTCGCATAGCCGTTTAGAAGCCTCTCTTGACTGTTGAAAAAACGTCAAAAGTGATGAATTGAATTTAGCGGAAGATAAATCATTCATAACATATCAGTCAGTAGCATAAAGACTTGAAGATAAATTACAAGCGTTCTCTGCGGTAAGTTATCGATAAACCAGTGGTTTTGCGATAAAGGTTTATTCATTACCGAAATTTTTCGATAGACTAGGAAGCCTAGTCGAACAAAATGAAGAGAGTATGACAAGATGAGTAAAATAAAATGGTTTACTGGTGTCATCTTGGCGAACTTAGTGGCGTCACAAAGTACTCATGCAAATGATTTTGAGATGGCCCTAGGGGTTGCCAGCGATTATGTTTATCGCGGCATTAGTCAAACGGGGGAGGATCCCGCGGTACAAGCAAAGTTTGTATTTAAACCCACACAAGATGTTTATCTGCGACTGTTTGCGTCTGAAGTATCGACACCCTGGCAAGGTAATTTAGAGTTGGAGTTGGCATCGGGTTATCAATTAAAACTTAACGATGACTTTGACTTAATAGGAGAACTGGTTTACTCGGCTTTTACCGATGAGAATAACGGTGATAGTGACTACCTTGAAGGGAACTTAATGCTTCACTATAAACAGTTCGCGGCGTTAACTCTGGGTTATACTTCTGATTATTTTGGTACTAACGAAGCGGCGACCTATGCTGAAGGTCGTTTTAACTTACCACTGCATGATGTGATTAAAACGGCAGTTTATCTCGGACGTTATTCCATCGACGGTGCCGCATTAGAAAGCTATTCTCTAATGGGCTTTGATGCTTGGACCAATATCGGCAATATTGAATTTAAGTTATCGTTTAGTGATACTGATCTTGAAAATGCTGATAATGCCGACAGTCGAATTTTTGTGACGGCAAGTTATCAGTTTTAGTGGCGAATAGTGCCAATAAAGTCGCTTAATCGATTGCCCGCGGCAATCACTTAGCGGCAAACATTGAGGATGCGTTATGTTAACAATGCTGGCCAAATTATTGAAAATATTAAACTCTGAGGACTCGCCTGCAGCGGTGGGGTGGGCTATATCTTTGGCGTTTGTGTTTGCCTTGCTGCCGCTATTTTCTCTGGCAAAATGGCTGGTGCTAGTGGCGGTGTTATTGCTGCGTGTTAACTTGTCCGCGTTTTTGCTGTTTAGTGCGGTGTTTGCCGTGTTGGCGTGGTTGTTCGACCCGCTACTCAATGATTTTGGCATGTGGCTATTAACGTTACCTGCGTTAAAAGACTTTTGGATTGCGGTTTCACAGTCATCTGTAGGCGGCGCTTTAGCGCTCAATAATACTTTAGC
This sequence comes from Gammaproteobacteria bacterium, assembly GCA_013373545.1. Classification (GTDB taxonomy): domain Bacteria; phylum Pseudomonadota; class Gammaproteobacteria; order Enterobacterales; family Kangiellaceae; genus Pleionea. Next base: position 21,509 of record JABXHQ010000193.1, on the reverse strand, counting down.
GCTAGCGGCTTTGCTGTTGTCAGTTTTGGTTTTGTTACCACTGTATTGGATCGGCGTTAAACTCATTTACTGGTACCGTTCTCATATCAAGTCGCGCATCGAGAAGTGGCGCGTCGTGGCCGTGATTAAGTCGTCAAAGATTTACCAAATTTATCATTCGCTTAACGCATAACTCGCAATCATTTATTAGGTGATGTCTATGAAAATTTTTCGTTTGTCGGGTATCGCGTTATTACTGGTCGTATCGCTACTCGTATGGGGACTCCTAGCTTTTTTAGCGGGCGATTGGATCGAGCGCGGCATAGAACAAGAGGGGAGTCAGATCAATGGCGCCACGGTGTCGGTTGCCAGTAGCCGTCTTGGCTGGTGGTTAGATGAGCTCAATATCGAATCATTGGCGATTGCTAACCCTTCCGATCTTAATCGTAATCGAATTGAAGTTGGCCAATTAAAGTTTGCCGTCGACTTACCTGCGTTACTTAAACAGCAAATGCATGTTAAAGAGTTGATTGTGGCAGACGTTAAGTTGAATCAACCGCGCCCAGTGCCGGCACAAGCTTTTGCCAAAGGGGCCTATAGTCCTTCAAATTGGCAGTGGCCAAAAGCGGTTGCGGCGGAAGCAAAAGCAATCGATCCCAGTGCTGTACTGCAGCAAGTTGATATTCGTTCACCACAAATGTTTGAGCAGTTTTCAAACGATCTAACCGCAACGCAACAGCGCTGGGAAGCGCAGCAAGCAGCGTTACCTGACCAAGAGAAATTCGATGCTTTAAAAACCAAATTCCAAGCCGCACAAGATGCATTAAAAAAAGCCAAAGGCTTGGAAAAGGTTGCGCGCGCTAAAGCGCTGAAGGAAGTAGTCGATGAAGCGGATCAAGAGCGTAAGAAAATCGCTGAGTTCCGCCAAGTGATCAAGCAAGATATAAGCGCCTTGCAGTCGCGTTGGAAAACTGTCAAACAACAAGTCGACAAAGATACCCAGTTGGCCATGTCGATAATTAACTTAACACCTGAGGGAATGAAGCACTTGGCGGCAAGTTTTCTCGGTGAAGATGTGGCGCATTGGGTTGGACTGGCGCTTGATAACAGTGAAATGTTGACGGCACTTGGTAATAAAAAATCCGTTGAGCAAGCGAAACCTACGCCGCGCACCGGAATTGATGTTAATTTAACCGGAGCTCCGCCACTGCCCAGTGTTTGGATCAAGAACACTTTGTTATCGGGAGACTTTCAAGTGGCAGGCTTGCGCGGCCAATTAAGTGGAGAGGCGAAAAATATTGCCAGCGAATTAATTGCCGGACAACCGCTTACGTCGAATATTAAACTAACGCTACCTGCTGCCGATGCCAACGCAAAAGCGGCGCAGGGAAGCTTGGCCTTAACCCTTAAAAAAGCGCAATCGGGTGCTGCATTGCAAGGTAATGTTGATTTATCCGGCTGGCCCGTAGCTAACTGGTCCATCGGGCAAGGAGGTCTAAATTTGACCGATATTCGTGCCCAGGTGCAAGCATCGGTAACGGCATCAGAGGCCAACACTAAGTTGGTGATCGATATCCAACTAACTGATTTTAAAGTGGAAAAGAGTAATAATCTGTCAAAAGCAATGACGGTATTCGCGACGGTCCTGGAAGAAAGCGGTGTGGCTAAATTGACGGTTGAGCTGAATAAAAAGGGTGCTGAGGTAGATTCTAAAATTTCCAGTAATCTCGATAAGCTATTTTTTGCTAAAATAAAGGACCAGTTTCAAGCAAAAGCGGATAATGCAAAAGCTGAAATTCGGAATAAAATCGACGCGCAAGTAAGTGGTGTTCGTGAATCCATTACGCAGCGTCTGTCTGGCCTCGCTAATTTAGAGCAAGAGGTTTTAGCAAAGCTTGAGCAGTTCGAACAATTAAAATAATTGCTGACGACTCAAAGCTATCAAATCGATTGAAAGTTGGAGTTAGTATGAAAGTATTTTTGGGCCTGCCATTTGCAGTTTTAATGGCATTTTCCATGGTTGCAAAAGTTGGCGCTGAGAACTTATGCCACGATGGTGTCTGCATCGGCGATGATGTTGAGCGTTTGGCGGTTAGTTGGAAGCCAATAGAAGTAACCTATCAAGATCAAAAATTTGTTGAAACTGAACTCGCGGATCGACGCATAGAAGATGTCTATTTTGATTACAATGAGCAGTTAGTTGCCGATCGTAGTGTCTTGCGCGATATCTTAACCTATGTAATTCGAAATCAACGTTTTGATGGCAAAGTGTTAGCTTCGCTGGGGCGAGTACGCGCCATTTGCTCTTCTCTAACGCTTACCGGCGAAGTAGAAAATGATTCGACTGATCGCTTATTTGTAACCTTTCGTGCGGTCGCCAATAATGGGCAGCGCGGGATGCTTCGCGTGGTGCGCATCGAAAAGCAGTATAACATCATGGCACCACATCTAAGACCGGCTGATGCCAGTGCATACCGAACAATGAAAAAAGATTTGAAAGTACAGTATCCATCTTTGGTGAACGTGCGTGATATTGATGGTCGAGCGAGTAGCTCAGCAGCTCAACACGCAACCGCGTTACTCGGCTTTCGGTTTATTTCGGATGTTTCAAATCCTTTAGTGTTAAAAATTATCGATCCGACCAATTTGGCAATGATAGAAGAGGATGAAAGTGCGCATCCTCTTTGTCGAACTGAGTCTTAAAAGATAAATTGCAGCGGCGGGTTCTCGGTATCAAACCAGTGAATACTGCCGCGTTGTTTCATTTTTGCTTCGGTAACCGAGTGCTCTGCGTCAAGCAATAACATTTCTGGTGCTTCATGCCGCTTCATATTATAAACCACCGCACCAGTGGTGGCCTTTAAGTTTAATTTCTCTCCGTTCTCTAGCGTCAAACTTGCTGAGTTAATTTCTTCATGCAGTCGTTGTAAGAAGATCTCGGTGTTTTCGGTATTCGGCAAAGTAGCCGCAACGCAAAACTCATCATCATTCAAGCGGCAGATTAAGTCGAATTGCCGCAACGCTCGAGTTAAGGTCGCTGAAGTGATGATGAGCGCCTTGTCTCCGGTTTCGACGCCATAATTTTGGTTGATAAGTTTAAACTGATCAATGTCGATTACGGCCACTAATAAGCAGAATTCACTACGCCGGCAGCGTTGCATCTCTTCCGATAAGCGGCGAATAAAGGACGGGCGCAATAAGGTGCCGGTTAGGTGGTCATAGGTTGCGCCTTTAAAGAATTCCCAGTAGCGTTCGGTCATGGTAAGTGCAGAGATAATTGCTAATAAGCTTAAGGCTAAAATAAGCGCAGTATTCTCTCGGTAGTTAATAATACCGAGCCAAAAATGGCGGCTGAAATCGAAAATCAACAGTATAAAGTACCCAGACAGTGCGACAGATAAAAATACTTGAGTGGGTGTCATAGATTCACGCTTGGATAAATAGGCTAAGGCCAATAGGGCGAGCGGAGTAAAGAAAGCAGTTATCTTTGACCAATAATAAAAGGTTTGTAAGTCGGAGACTACGGGCCAAATTAAAACGGATATTCCAAATAACAAAAAGAAAAACATCAGTATGCGATTGAGTTGGTTCGCTTTTACTTCGAGGGCTTTGAATAAGAAAAAGTTTAGTGCCAGTTGCGAAAATATAAATGACACTGTTTTCCAGCGCAGCAAGCTATTGGTATTAATGTCCATATTCAGCATCACATGGTGATTAAGCACTAGGTACATTGCAGCCATAAACGAAAAGCAGGCCAATCCTAAGGCGTCGTAACTACCTGGAATTCTTAGGTAGTAATATGCCATAAATACAAACACGATTAATAAAATTGCCGCGAATGAACTAAAAAAGATATCTTTCGATAGCGACTTTTCCATAATGTGTTTTGATGAGTAAAAGTCTGAGGATAAGTACTTTAAATAAGAGTGTCCGGTGGGATTATAAATGTTAATCCGCAAGGTATTAGGCTTATTAAAACTTATTTTATCAGGCGGTAGAAAATAGAAACGCGTATAAAAAGAAGCGTTTTCGTATTGGGGTGGAAAGTTGCCTGTCTTCGCAATACGTTCACCATTCAAATAGAGCTCATCAGCGCCGTTAATTTCTTCGATAATTAAACCCGGGTAGGCATCGCGAATGGAATCATCAATGATAAATTTTAATTGCAGTGAAATGGTGGTGTTTTTAAGGTGTTCGCTTGCAACATCGGCATTGACCGGCTCGCATCGATTAATCAATGATACTTTCGGGCGGTAGGCATTCTGACAGAGTTTCCAATAGCGGGCAGTATGGCTCGGTAACTGATCCACCAAAATTGCGTCACCTTCTAACGGAATAGGTGACGCACTGGCGCTTATACTCGCAAACAGAAATATTGTTGCAAGGAATTTCGCCCTAGCGTGAGTTGTTTGCAAGCAGCGTAAAAGGAGTCGTGTAAACGCTTGATACTGTCTCATTACCCAATTGCCATCGTCAGTAAGCTATTAGTTTAGTTCATTGTCCGTGATATCGGTTGTTTTCGTCAATCTCGGTGCAAGCCAGTTAGTGATAGCCAAACCAACAAGAATGATTAGCATGGCGACAATTTGTAGGCCAGTTATTGGCTCATCATCCAAGATTCCCCAAAGGGTTGCAACAATAGGAATTAAGTAAGTTACCAGAGAAGCAAATAAAGCACTCGTATTGTGAATCAAGCGGTTAAACAGTATTAGTGCCAAAGCCGTACCAACAACGCCTAACATCACTATTGCCGATAGTGGTAACATCCAATGTTGCGTTTGTAGCGGTTGTCGTAGCAGTTCGAAGCTGAGCAAGATGACGCTCGGAATGGCAACTAAGCTCAAAGAAACCGAGGCAATGGTGACCGGTGAGAGCTGCTGACAATATTGCTTAATTAAATTGGTCGCTAGGCCGTAACAAAAGGTTGCTAAAATTACCAGCGATGAAAACATAACGTGATCAGCAAGTGCAAGCTCAGCGGAATGATCACTGAGTAAAAGTAAAGTACCGAAAAATCCTAATACTACGCCCACTAGCTGCAGTGCAGTAATGCGCGTATTAAATGCCAAATAAGCAATAATTAGCGTAAACAGCGGTTGTAAGGCATTAATCATCCCAGCCAAAGCGCTATGAATAACCGATTGTGCCAGTGCAAACAAAATTGCCGGAATAAAATTACCGATAGTGCCAATGGCCAGTAGAACTTTCCATGGCAATGCGGCCTTAGTTTTAACTAGCAGCGCAAAAGGTAGTAATGTTAGCGCTGCACTAATAATACGAATTGCCGCTAATTGAAGTGGTGTAAACGCTTCAAGGCCTTGTTTGATTAACCAAAACGAAGATCCCCAGATTAGCGCCAGTAAAATTAACAGTAAGCCATTATGTTTAAATTGCATGGGGTCACTTACGACATTGAAAAAATAGTTGAACAGGGTAAGCTTAATTGCTGCGTAAGTGAAGGCATATCCATGGTGGATGCGGAGAATCTTCGTCCACTGCTAATGCATCAAGCTCTGTAGGAGGAGTCAAAAATATGCAACATGTTTTAGTCACAGGGGCGAATCGAGGTCTAGGGCTAGCTTTTTGTCGACATTATTTAGCGCAAGGGTATCAAGTCACCGCGGCTTGTCGTGATCCCGATGCGGCGGAAGAATTACAAGCGCTGACAGGAGCATTGAATATCGTTCAGTTGGATCTCGCTGATGCCGAATCTATTCAGCGCCTATCTAGCGAGTTCGCTAACAGTACACTTGATATTTTGGTCAATAACGCTGGTGTCTATGGCGGCTCTCCGCAAGGTTTAGACGATCTTGAAAGCGGCCCTTGGTTGAATACGTTTTTAGTTAACAGTGTTGCGCCGGTGCTACTAACGCGAGCGTTATTGCCCGCGTTACAACGTTCGAATTCAGCTAAAATTGCCTTTCTCACCAGCAAAATGGGGAGCATTGGTGATAATAGCTCTGGTCGCAGTTATATTTACCGCAGCTCTAAAGCTGCGCTAAATGCAGCGATTAAGTCATTGGCTATTGATTTAGCGGAGTTAAATATTCCGGTAATCGCCTTACATCCGGGATGGGTACGTACGGACATGGGGGGACCCAATGGCCTGATTGATAGCAAAGAGAGTATTGCGGGTTTAAGCCAAGTAATTGATAACCTCGCGCTGGAACAAAGTGGCTGCTTTGTTGACTACCGTGGTGACTCAATACCTTGGTAAACCGGTTATTGCGCCCGCTAAGCGGGCGCAATCGCTTTCAATTATTGATGTTCGGCGGACTGATAAATATCGATGTAAGATGAGTAAACGGAAGCAAAAAATATTGGACCGCCAGCTAACGTCGCAAAAATTGAAAGAATTGAAACAATCCAAATGAACATCGTTTCGCTGCTGCCAGAGAGCGAGTTGAAATTGCCGCCGCCGCTGACCAAAAACACAATAAAAAAGACCAAAAAGCCGACGCCTAACATTACCGCCATGGCGGTTAAGCCGTAAATAAAGTATGGCCAAAAATTACGCCAGCACCCTTTAAAGCTAAGTGCAATGGCTTTAACGCCTTCCTGATCGCGCAGGGCAATTAATGCCGGAGCAAACCAAACCGCCATCATTACTGGCAACCACAGTGCCATAAAAACTAAAAACAATAAAAGTATCCAAAGAATCACGCTGGCATCATTGGCTCGGTCAATTGCGCTGAACATCCCAAACCCAAGAATTAACATGATGATGATGGTGATAATTCCGGCTCCAATAGTCATTGCTAGGTAAAGCGCACCATTGATAAATAGCTGACTGGTTTGATGCTGAAAACCAAAGAACAGATCTGAAATGTTTATGGATTGTTGATCTTGATTGGCGGCAGCTTTCATAAACCCGGCAACAATAACTGGGTACAATAGAGTAGGCACAAATGAGCCGATAATCGGAATAATCGCGACGACCATCACCACCAATAATAAGAGAAAGTTAATGAGCCCAATTGTTAACCATGCAAAAGGATTGCGGAAAAAGCGTTTAAAGCCATCGAAAAACCAATAAGCACCTCGTGACAAGGGGACTTGGTTGATGATAATTTCAGCATTCGCTTGCGCAGTATTCTCATCAATCTCCGAGTTCGGCGTTTGATAAGGGGATAAATCAGATGTCATGAGCTACTCCTAGTCGTAGGCTCTGAGTCTAGAAAACATCAATATTAAGTGCAACCAGTATTTATTGCGCTAAAATGGATAAAGAGTCCAATGCGAAGTCACAGAAGGTTTAATCAAGAGCCGTGAAGATTTTAGTTTTAGAGCAATCTCGAGTACAGCAGATCATTCTCAGCGCTTTATTTAAGGAGTGCGGCTTGGCGCCAGACTTTGTTGAGACGGTAGCTGAAGCCAAAGCCGCCGTAGACAAAGATGAATATGACTTTGTATTTACTGGATATTCCTTACCTGATGGCAACGGAATTGAGTTGGGCCTTTATATTCGAAATATGGGGCGTAGTCGTCCTGGTATTGTGCTGCTGACAACGGAAGACAAGCGCAGCATCATAAAAGAAGCACTTAGTGCGGGAATTACTCGTATTTTATTTCGTTCGAGCCGCCATGAGCTGCATACCTTCATTCGTGAATTGGCCGATACCGATATCGAACTTGAAGTGCGCGATGGCAAGGTGTTATTAGTCGATGATGACCGCACCATGTCGCAGGTTATTAAAGCTATTGTGGAAGAAGCTGGTTATAGCTGTATTGTGGAAAACTCGGCCGAACGCGCCATGTCACGGTTTAACGATCTCGATGTTGATTTGGTCATCAGCGATTATTATTTACTCGATAGCTTAACTGGGCTCGATATTGTTACCATGATCCGGCAGATGGGTGGCAAAAAAGCGCGCGTACCCATTGTTGTAATTTCAGGGCAAGCCAATGTAGAGACGCGAGTTGAAATTCTTCGCTGTGGCGCTAATGATTATGTTGCCAAGCCGATTGTTCCGGAAGAACTGCAAGCACGTATTACTAATTTAATCACTCAAAAACGGCTGTTTGATCGAGTGGAAAACCAACGCATTGAGTTACAGCAGCTAGCGATGACCGACTCTTTAACCGGTCTCTACAATCGTCACTACTTATCTGATGTGGCACCCAAGCGCATTGCCGAAGCTAAACGCCACAAAGCTAATTTAGCGCTTATGGTGATTGATATTGATCATTTTAAAACCGTGAACGATTCATATGGGCACGACACAGGAGATGATGTGCTACGCGAGTTCGCGACCCTGTTAAAAAAATCTTGTCGCCAAGAGGATATTGCTATTCGTTTGGGCGGCGAAGAGTTTTTATTGATCTTGCCGCATTGTTCGCAACCAGGGGCTTTAGAGAAAGCCGAAAAATTACGCAACGAAGTGGTGCAGTTGAAGCCTGCTGGGATTGAAATTACCGCCAGTTTTGGTGTGACGTGTGCTGATGGTGATTCTTTTGAAAGTGTGGCGAATAAAGGCTCACGAAACTTAGATTTTGGAATTATTTTTTCCGCTGCTGATAGTGCTGTTTATCAAGCAAAAAAAAGTGGTCGAAATTGTGTCAAGTTTCAAGACATTGCTAATTTTGAGCATTAGCAGTATCAGCTCGTAAAAATTCAACATTTCCTGGTTAATTTATTCATTCCTTGATTGTCCTGAAACGACTGGCAATGCTAATCTATGGTCGCGATACAATAAAAAGAGAATTTAACATGAAGTTGAAACTTGCTATTTCAATCATGAGCTTAGTGGCGACGATGGGATCCGCTGCTGCGACCGAGCTAACTTTAAAGCAGATTATGGCGGATCCGGACTGGATGGGACGGGCTCCTGTTAGTGCTTATTGGTCTGATGACAGTAAAAGCATCCTTTATCTACAAAAAGAGCTGGGGCAAAACCACTACCAGACTCATCGAGTTGAGTTGGCAACCGATAAAACAACCATGGTGATGCCTGCTGAACAACAAGTGTTGGATAGCCGGACTGGCGTTCTAAATGCTGATCGAACCTTAAAGTTATTTGCCCGCTCGGGCGATTTATTCATCAAAAACTTATCGACAGGACAAGTACGAGCTTTGACCCAAACCTTGGCTCGAGAGTCGCAACCACAATTCATTGACCAGCAATGGATACAGTTTCGTCGCGGTAACGGGTTTTACCGGATGCATTTGAGTAATGGCTTGATCAAACAACTGGTTGAAGTAAAACTTCGCGATGAACCAAAAGATGACGAACTGAAATCTGACTTTCTATCACAGCAGCAAACTCGATTGTTCGACTATGTAAAGAAACAACAGGATGCTCGGGCTTACCGCAAGGAGCAGCAAGAAGCCGCGGATAAAGCGGCAGTATTTCCCGCCGCTAAAGAAGTTTATTTAGGTAAAGGCCAGGTCATTAACCATATTACTTTGGCTAAAAATGGTCGTTATTTGTTTATTGCTACAGCCCAAGAAGGAAAAGACAAACTCGATAACATGCCCGTGTTCATTACCGAAGATGGCTATGTTGAAAATCAGTCAACTCGAACATTAGTTGGCCAAGAGCGTCCAGTGTCAGAAACTTATTGGCTTTATGACCTAAGCAGCGAAAAGTTGCAAAAGATTAAGCTGGATGACTTGAGTGATATTAATGACGATCCCTTGGCGAAGTTAAAACGAGCGGCAGCTAAAGCTCGCGGCGAGAAATATAAAAAGACTAGCGAGCAGCGCGCAATCTACATCCACAGTTGGACCGGTAACGGCTTAAGCTGGAGTGATGATGGTCAACGTTTGGCGGTAAAGCTCTACTCTTACGATAATAAGAGTCGTTGGTTAGCCGAGGTTGATTTTCAGCGCGCTGAGTTTATCGAGCTCGATCATTTGTTTGATGAAGCATGGGTTAATGATTGGACATTTAATCAAATGGGGTGGCTACCTGATAATCAATCCTTTTACTTTTTATCTGAGCGTGATGGCTATTCGCATCTTTACTTGAAGCGAAACGGCAGCAAAGCGAAGGCCCTTACTAAGGGGAAGTTTGAGGTTAGTGATGTAAGTGTGACACAAGATGGTAAACATATTTTCTTTAAGAGTAATAAAAAACATCCGGGAATTTACAACGTTTACAAACTCTCAATTGAAACCGGAAAGGTTCAAGCATTAACCGATTTAGATGGCATCGTTGATTACCGTCTCGCACCCGATGAAAGCCAACTATTGTTGACTTACTCAACCACAAATCGACCGCCTGAACTGTTTACGTTAAATTTACAAAGCGGTGCGCTTAAGCAAATAACCAATACCGTAAGCAAAGCGTTTTCGGATATCGCATGGACCAAGCCGCAAATCGTGGCTGTACCATCACAGCAGACGAAAATGCCGATTTACTCGCGACTGTATCTACCTAAAGACTTTGATGCGAGCAAAGCAAAAGATTATCCTGCGGTCATCTTTGTGCACGGTGCTGGCTATTTACAGAACGCTCATTACGGTTGGAGCGTCTATTTTCGAGAGTTCATGTTTCACTCGTTATTAAATCAGAAGGGCTATGTGGTGCTCGATATGGATTACCGTGCATCAAAAGGTTATGGCCGAGATTGGCGTACGGCGATTTACCAGCAAATGGGAACCCCAGAGCTTGAAGACCTTCTGAGTGGTAAGCAATGGTTAACCGAGCAATATGGCGTGAATCCAAGCAAAGTCGGTATATACGGTGGCTCCTACGGCGGCTTTATGACATTCATGGCATTATTCAAGGCGCCCGGTGAATTTGCTGCAGGCGCGTCTTTACGCCCGGTTACCGATTGGGCCAGTTATAATCACGGTTATACTTCGAATATATTGAACACACCGGAAGTTGATCCAAAGGCATATGATAGAAGCTCGCCGATCGAGTTCGCGGCCGGCTTAGCGGATCCGCTTCTAATTGCTCATGGCATGGTGGATGACAATGTGTTTTTTAAAGACTCTGTACGCTTGGTGCAGAAGTTAATAGAGCTTGAGAAATCCGATTGGTTTGAAACGGCAATTTACCCCGTTGAGCCCCATGGCTTTCGTGAGCCAAGTAGCTGGTTGGATGAATACCATCGAATACTTAAATTATTTGAGAATCATGTAAAAAAATAAACCACTAGGGTCGCACTTGCGGCCCTAGCTTTTATTGGATAGGAACTGAATAGGCGCATTGCTGACCAGTGGTTGCGATTGCGTTTTTCGTTGTTGGTAATCTTGGTATTTTTGTGGATTATAGACTTCAGTTAAAATTGGCAATAACAGTTGCTCGCTTGCTTTCTCGCCATATTGTGAGTGAATGTAGGCTTTAATCGCTCTCATCCAAACTGGCCAATTAAATACCACGCGATCGTCACTGTCGGTCAACTCTAACGGGGATGCAAATAATTGGTGATAGCCACCAAGGTTTTGGGCAGCGTGATCGACCACTTGCCAAATGTAATCTAGGTCCTGTTGCGAAAGCTCAATATCCATATTGCTTTATCCTTATAATATATACCTTGTAGTATATCAAAATCACCGGCCGACAAAATGTCGTCTAGCTTCCAATTTTCGCGATGTTTTGTGAGACATTCGCCCGCCGATCGGACCCAATTTAACTTGTATAATAAGCTACCGACGAGTGGCTCAGGCTAATCAGGCGACTTGTCTAGTAAGTTATGGGAATGTGAATATTCAACAAAATCGTGGTTTTGCTAAAACTCTTTACAATCTTTTTGTGCAATTTTGTGAGAGGAAGGCTTGAGAAGTGATAAACTCTGCGCTGGTTTTCAAATCCCTAAATTCGATATATGCAAAGAAGTTTTATTTTTCTGTTAGTTATGCTTTTAGCTGGCTGCAATGATACTGAGCAATCTCTCACCAGTGCTAAACAATGTGAGCGGCACTATAAGGCTGAAAGTTATCAGGTCGCTGCCCGAATTTGCGCGGAATCGGCGCACGCAGGGAATATTAATAGTCAGTGGATATTGGCTTATATTCATTTGCATAAATTGATCCCTGATTATGATTACAGCATTGCAGCTAAGTGGTTAGAGGAAGCTGGAGATAATGGCCATACAGCGGCACAACGCGAGCTGGGTAAAATGTACCTATGGGGGCGTGGCGTTCCGCGCGATGGCGAGCTTGCTATGAAGTGGCTTAAACTAGCAGCGCGTGAGCAAGATACTCAAGCTGAATTTTTTATTGGCATTTTATTTATGGGAACCGATGGTATTGCCGCTGACCAAGCATCCGCTATTCATTGGTTTAAAAAGGCAGCGGCTCGTGATCATGAAATGGCGATTAATAATTTGGCTTGGATTTATGCAACCAGTCCAAATAAGTCATTGCGCAATGGTGCATTGGCGATCAAGTTAATCACGCCTTTAATTACAGAAAAACCTACGGCATCGGTGCTATTGGATACCTTAGCGGCCGCTTATGCGGAGAACGAACAGTACGCGGAGGCGGTTGAGGTACAGCAAAAAGCAATCGCTAATTTAAGTGACAAAGTTGCCAGTAGTGTTCGTGACGGATATGTTGAGCGCTTAACGGCTTATAAAGAAAGTCGCCCTTGGCGCGAGAGTGCTCCCGATTGGGAGTCAAATGATTAATCACTCAACGGTGTAATAAAACAAAGCCACCACAGACTGTTCTACAAATTTACTTTCATGCTGGTGCGCGTAATGGCTTTAAACCATTGTGAACCTTGGGTTCAGCCACTTATTAATTTTGACGGGGAAAGTCTCGGATTAATGAATCATAATGAGCAATTATTCAATGATGCATGGCAGTCCTATAAGCCTGCTATTGCTCGGGTTGTGCAGTCATATGAAGCAATCCCTGCTCTGCAAGAAGAGCTGCAGCAAGACATTGCATTTGCTGTTTGGCGCTCATTGCCGCGATTTAACCACCAAAGCTCTCTTAAAACCTATATTCTATCCATCGCCCACAATCGAGCGATTAGTCATGTTGCAAAATACGCTCGAGAAGCCCGTACAACTTCCTCTGACGATGTCGTTTTAAAAGGTGATGGATGTCCGTCATCGGAACTTGAGCAATCGCGAAAGCAAATTAAATTAATCTCGGGTTTACAACAATTACCTATCGCGCAACGTCAAATTTTAAGTTTGGCACTAGAAGGGCTCAGTTATGATGAGATTTCAGAAATAATGGGGATTACTATTAACAATGTCGGAGTGCGATTAAATCGCGCGAAGAAAGCCTTAAAAATTGTTGTTGAGCAACTAAGTGAGTAAAGTTGAACTATGACAGACGAATTTAACTGGGACAAAGCGCTCGATCAATGGCAAAACCATCAGCCAGACATGCCGGCATTAAAGAAAAATATGCGTTGGCTGTCATGGCGTATGAAGATTGTATTGGCATTAGATGTATTGAGTTTGCTGGTTCTGTTTCCCTTTGCCTATTTCATTTTTGTATCGAATGAACCTACCAGTACCAAGGTATGGTTTTCGATCATATGTTTTATTGCGACGGTTGGTGTTTACTTTGACTTTTATCTGCGCAAAGATTTATGGGACACGCCTAATTCAACTCCGCAGATGTATCAGCACTTAGTAAAGCGTGCGCAAGCTGGCGTTAAGATTGGAACCTTCTCTATTATATATTTGTCATGCTTTTTTGTTTTCTTTGCGGGCTGGTTAGGTTACCTCTGGCTGTTTGAGCCAGCTCGGTTCTTAGCCAAAGTAGGATTCGCTAGTGCAATTGGGGCCAGTGCAGCTGTTATTGTTGCCATTGCCGTTTCCGTTTGGTACCGCCGCAGAAAAGTATTAGAAAGTAAAGAGGCTAAGCAGCGGTATCAAGATTTCCTTTCTTTTGATGAGTGAGCATCGCTAAAGTCAAGTGCAACTGAGTTGATACAATAGCGCATGCCACCCATCTCACTGGGGCCATCTGGAAACACATGGCCGAGGTGAGCACCGCATTTTGAACATGTTATTTCAGTACGCACCATTCCATGACTGTAATCGGGCGTTTCGATTACTGCACCACTCGCAATAGGGGCGGCGAAACTTGGCCACCCGCATCCAGAATGGAATTTCTCATCAGAAGAAAATAAAGCGGCATTACAGCAGATGCAATAGTAGGTGCCATCTTCCTCATGCAAGTAATACTTGCCGGTGCCGGGTGCTTCAGTGCCTTTTTCTTGAGTAACATGAAACGCTTCAGCAGATAATTTGTCTTTCAGTTCGTTGCTCAAGGGTTACTCCTTATGCATAGCAATTGTAAACCAAAATCGCGAGCCTTTTTGCAATTCACTAGTAACTCCAATGGCGCCTCCCATAAGCTCTGATAGCTTTTTAGAAACAATTAAGCGCAACCTTCCGGCAAAACTACTGTTGGTCAGTTTGGTTTTTTGTTCGAGGGAATCGAATAAGCCGCGAATGGCATCTTCTGGAATACCAACGCCTGAGTCGGAAATGGTAAAGCGTAGAAACTCTTGGTTGCTTTCCATCACGATATCACAATATAGATTGACTTGACCCTCTTTAGTAAAGCGCACAGCGTTGCCCAAGAGGTTTTTCAAAATTTGTTTTACTCGCCGAGAGTCATTATAAGCTGTCTCTGGAACTTCGCCGGCAACAGTTGCCGACAGTTCGAGTGACTTTGATTTAGCATGAGGCGTAAACTCTGCGACTATTTCGTCTACCAGCTGACGTACTTCGAAGTTATCTCGGTGCAACTTTAGTAAGTTTGCATCCAGTTTTGAAAAATCCAAAATATTATTTAAGTTGTTAATCAGTGTATTAGCCGAGCGTCTTGAAATGTTGAGTAATTCTTTTGGCTCTTCACTAAGATTATACTCACTTAATAAATGCAGCATGCTACTGAGCGTTTTCATTGGGGTGGTAATTTCATCACCCATTCGCGACAGAAATTCTGATTTAGTCTTCGGGGCTGACATGGCCGTATCGCGCTCAATTTGCAATGAAGCTTTCTCATTCTTTAGTTCTTTCAAACGTTGTTCGCAAGTTTTAGCATTTAGTTGAATTTTTTTGTAGGCAAGTTGTTGTTGATTAAGTAACTCAACCATTTTGTTTCGAGCATCGCGTAATTCAGCTGGAGGTTCAGTTTCCGATAATGCGTTAATAACCTCGCGCGGTTGACGTGAGTCTGTGAAACTTCGATTAAACTTTGAAATCTGACGATCTTGGCGATTGAGTAATAGAAAACTCACTAGCAATAGAATGAATAGTAAAATGCCTATTGAAGCTAGCTGAACAATCGAACTGGTTTGATCAATGGGTTCGGCGATCCAATTTGGTAGAACATAGCGAATGTCGCCTTTTACAGAAGCGTTGATTGGCCATGGCAAAGAGAAACCGTTTTTGTAGTCTAAAGAAGCGTCGCTGCTAATTACTTCGCCTTTAATCGTTAGTTGAAAATCGGCTCCGGTTTGAATTTTTAATTGTTCAAGGAATGTTTTATTGAGCTTTAATATATTAAAGATAACGCTGTGACTTTTTTGCTCAATCAAGGCTGGATTAGAAAAGACTAATGCATACTCACCACGAAACTTTAATAACTGTAATTTATTGGATGGTGCTTTTAGTTGTTCAAGGATCAGTGACTCCAAACCTAAAAATTCACCCATAGTTGGTTTTTGATTGGCGGTGTACAGCTGATTATTTTCAATATCATAAACAGCAAACTCATTCTCATTGCCAAACAAACGTGATTGGGTGTCAACTAACTTTTGTGCTTGGCCGTTGCTCAGTGCTTGGGTGAACGCGCTGGTATCGAGCAGTGTTCGATTCCTTTCTTTGAATTGTTCAAAGTACAGAGCAAAGATGTTAGCCGTTTGATTCTTAGTTTGAGTAATTAAACGGTTTTGAGCGTCTCGGGTTTGTTGCAGGCTTGACTGGTGAGAGAACCAGCTGACGCCAACGATAAATAGTCCGATAACGACCAGTAAGCCAATTAATTTTAGTTTTAGGGTCATAAAGGGTCCTTGTTGAGGTTCAATCTCCGCAGCGAGTTGATTCTACTCCATCTAACTGTAGCAAAATGTGATTAGGTTCTCTTGCTAATTGGCGCAGTGATTGTTTAATAATTGTTCATAAAGCCAGCGATGGGTTGGCAGAGGGATCGCTAGCTGTTTCGCGGTGCTTAACAGGTGACCGGTTATACTTTCTAGTTCTAGCGGCTGACCGTTTAAATGATCCTGTAGCATGGAGCTGGTATTTTGTGCAGTATTGCGTGCGACCTCATGGATCATCTCGCGCACCGCTTCGATTGCTAACTCGGGTATTTTAACTTGCAGCACTGGACCCATCTCATCGATCAGTTGATCCAAGCGTTGACGGTATTCGGGTTGCTCGATGAGCGCCCCATTTTTACATTGAAACAGCACGGTAAGGGGATTAATTGCCGCATTAATAGCAAGTTTGCGCCATAGCGACGGTTCAATGTTGGCTTGCCAGTCAACGGGAGGTAAGGCGTTGTTCATTGCAGCAACAAATTCTGGCGGGGTTGTATTCGCCTTCGCGGAAGCGGGTCCTAATGTCACCGCTCCTTCGCCGGTATGATGAATAGTGTTTTCAGATCGCGTTACCCCGTGGGTTAAAGTACCAATAAAAATTGCATGCTGTGGCAATATGGAGCGGGCAACGACTTCATGGCCCATTCCGTTCTGCAGTAATAGTATTTGGGTTGTCGGAGAAAGTTGCGGCTTTATTGTCGTTAAGGCATCGCGTAATTGATAACTTTTTACACAAACCAGCAAAGTATCGATTTGGGCATTAATCGCCGCTTTATAATCGCTCAAATTGATTGACTGTTGATTGCCATCGAGTGCGATAAAGTTAGTTGTTGGGTACTGTGGCAGGCGACCCACGATATCCACGAAGCAATCGGCTGCGGCTAATTTTTGTAGCCACAATGTGCCCGTGGCGCCGAGACCTAAAATGGAAAACCTAGGCTTTTTCTGCATCATGGAGTTGTAATCGCTTTTGCAGTAGTACAATTAAAATTATGACTGGGACACCCATAGCGCTGGCAATAACAAAAAAGCTGGGGTATCCAACGTTGGTCACCATAGCACCAGAGTAGCCACCAATAATCTTGGGTAACAGCGACATCAATGAACTGAACAGCGCATATTGAACCGCAGTAAAGGATATGTTGGTAATGCTGGCTAAAAAAGCAACAAAAGCAGCGCTGGCAAGCCCGGCGGTTAAGTTATCCGCTGATATCACGATATAAAAAAGCGTCATGTCGTAGCCATTTAGCGCTAATGTTACAAACATTAAGTTAGTGGTAACGGTCAGTATTGCGCCCAGCATCAACGTACGTAATACACCCATTCGGATAGACAATAAGCCCCCTAAGAATCCACCAAGAATCATCATAATCAGCCCGAAAGTTTTCGATACTTCGGCAATTTCTTGTTTGGAAAAACCCATATCATAATAAAAGACGTTAGCGATCACTCCGAGCACAATATCACTGATACGATAAAGGCCAATAAACAATAACAACATCAGTGCTAAAGAGCGCCCGTAACGGCGGAAAAAATCGGCAACTGGATTCCAAAAACTTTGTTTAACTAAATCACGTTCGATCCAGCCTAGTTTATCTAATAGTAATGCAAACACTGCCACGCTTATTGCTGCGCTTGGAATGCGCGCGAACTCAGTGATGGTTCCTGCTAAGGCTTGGTTGCCTGACCACTCATTTAACAGTGCTTTTAGTTGGCCGAACTCGTCAACGGTTGAGTAGCAAAACAGTGCAAAAATGGCAGCGCAGGATAGAAACTGGAAAAAGAAGCGTAAGTAGGCCCCTTGGCTAAACTCAAATTCGTCTTTGCAGGTTAAGTTCGGCTCCTTTACTAACAAGGTAGTTACAATGCCAACCAGCATCATCAAAGACATAAAGTAATAGGTCCATTGCCACGCTTGGTAATAATAGCTCTCGCCCGAGGAGCCTAAGTGTTGAGCCAAAATTAAAGCGCCGGCTCCAGACAACAACATACCGCCTCGATAACCGGCAATATAAGTAGAACTCAGCAACGCTTGAATTTTCACATCGGCAATCTCGATCCGATAAGCGTCGATAATGACATCTTGTGTCGCACTTGAGAAACCTAAAAATGCCGTGGCTAACGCCAAACTTATCAGTGCACTTGAGCCTTGTTGCGGATCGAAAGAGCCCATTAGCGCAATGGCTGCAAGCACTAACACTTGACTCAATAATAACCAGCCACGTCGGCGTCCTAAGTGTTTGGTTAACCAGGGGAGTGGTATGCGATCTACTAATGGTGACCATAGAAATTTAAATGAATATGCGAGTGCGCCCCAACTAAAAAAAGTTACGGTTGACTTTTCAATACCGGCTTCACTTAGCCAGAGCGAAAGGGAAGAGAAAATTAGTGCTAAAGGTAATCCAGCGGAAAAGCCCAAAAACAACATGGTGAGCACTTGTGGTTTACCAAACTGCGTGAGTGTTTCAAGCCAAGACTGCTGTGTTTGTTCACTCATACTATCGACTGTTTCCCCAACTGAATAATTTTGCGCCGAGCGTTAAAAACAAAACACTCATTAGGCTAAGCGCAAATAAATGATGACTAACATCGGCAAGAACGGCACCATCGATCATCACTGAACGCGCCGCCTCAACCAAGTGTGTCAAAGGCAGCAACTGGGCAAATTGTTGTACCCATACTGGCGCGCCTTCGAGGCTAAACCAAACACCCGATAACAACATCATTGGCCATGATGCCATATTGAGTAAGCCGCCAGTGAGCTCTTCACTTTGTAATCGTGAGGCCACTAGCAAGCCGAGTGAAATTAAACTCATGGTACCAAGTAGTAAAATTAGCAACAGTAAGAATAAGTTTCCTAGGACGAGAAAGTCGATGGTGAACCAAGTAGCTAAAAATACGCTGGCGGAAATAAGTACCACAATCATTAGTCGTGATACTAATTGCGCACCGACAAATTCAAGCGCGGTGATCGGGGTCGTGCTGATCCGTTTTAATACACCATTTTTGCGGTAACGAACAATAACGTATCCGACGCCAAACAGGCTACTGAACATAATGTTCATACCTAATATACCGGGCACAACCCAGTCAACATAGCGCACCGCTTTACCCTCGACCGCTTGTTCTTGGTATTGTTTGATTGCGGAAGACAATACGGATTTAGCCAAGTAGCCTTTCGATGACTCTGAGTTAACATAGTACTCTTGGTTTTCAACATCAATGAGCATATCAATTTGATGATGGGTAACTTTACTCATTGCTGCTTCAAAAGAATTATAGTGAACAAACTCAGTGTACTTTATAGTAGAGGTAAACGCAGGCGCTTGCTCAGTATTGAGTAACCCAACTTTTAACTCCACCGGTTGTCCCCGGTCAAACACGACTGCCATGCCAATAATCAGCAATAGCGGAAAAATCAGATTCCAACTTAATGCAGATCGGTCACGCCAAAATTCTAGGTTGCGTGATTTGAATATGGCACTAAAACGTTTGAAATTAAACACGCTAGCCTCTTAGTTGGTGGCCGGTCAACTTGATAAATAAATCTTCTAAGTTCGGCTGATGTACTTTTAACCCGGTCAACGGAATATTGGCGGCCATAAGTTGTTGCAAATCATGGGTAATATCTTGTGATGCAAATTCAAGCATTAAATTTCCGCGCGTTATTGGAGTTGTAATTACTTGACTGACAGCGGGAAACAGGGATTCAGGTAATTGAATCATATGACCGTTAAAGTGGTCACTTAGCAGTTGTTGTGGGCAACCTTGTTGAATGATTTTACCCTTGTCTAAAATGACGATTTCATCGCATAAGGTTTGCGCTTCATCCATGTAGTGCGTCGTTAGCACTAACGTTTTACCTTGTTGCTTTATTGACTCAACGAGCTGCCAAAAGTTCCGTCGTGCTTGCGGATCGAGTCCGGTAGTCGGTTCATCAAGGTACACGACCTCTGGATCATGAACCAAGGCGAGTGCTAGTAATAAGCGCTGTCTTTGACCACCCGAAAGTTTACGTGTGTCTTGAGAGAGAAAGTCACTCAATGCACATAGTTCTATAAGTCGGGATAAATTCTCGCGCTTACCGTATAAATCAGCAAACATATTTAAGGTTTCGCCCACGGTAATATGATCTTGTAGTGCCGTATCTTGAAATTGAATTCCAATATAAGCTTGGCGCGACATGGACTGCGGTTTGAGTGGATAGTTTATTTCACCGCTATCGGGAGCAACCAATCCTTCGATTATTTCTAGCGTGGTGGTCTTTCCGGCGCCGTTGGGACCGAGTAGCCCAAAACAGGAGCCTTTTTTAACTTGGAAAGAAATATCGTTAACGGCGGTCAACGCGCCGAAAGATTTTTTAAGATTTTTTACGGAGAGAGCATCAGTCATTGCTCAAGTGTAATGACTGATGCGTATTAGAACAACTTAAAAATTGATTTTATCGAGTTGACTAGAAGTGATAGGTTGCGTTAACAAAGACACCATCAAACTCTAGATCCGAAGTGAAGTCATCTTCGTCATCAAGTTCTAGGTTGAAGGTTCGAATACCGCCTTCAAGACCTAGGCCAAATGAGGTTTCGTAGCCGAGAACTAAAGCTGTATCGGAAATGGTATTTCCGCTCGCACTGATGTAGTTAATAATAGCGCTCACGCTTAGGCCAGTAAGGGGCAAATCGAAGCGTGCTTTTCCGTATAGCATCGGTAAAGTCGCATCAAGTGTTTCGTAAGCTCGGTTTGAAGAATTGTTTGCGTCTACAACTTCAACATAACCATCAAATTGGCGACCAGTTATACCTAAATCGAGGTTAACCCAGTTATCTAAAATTTCGTAATAAAGGGTGTAATCACGATGACTCATATCGAAGTCGGTAGTAACGTCTCCGGCAAACACTTGACCGCCAAAACTACCGACATAAGTACCACTACCATTAGACCCCATTTCTTGATCAACCACCATGATGTTAGGTATTACTGGAATTGGGTGCTCAAAAGCAATGTATAGTGATGATTGGTTTTCATCTTTAATATCGATATTTGAATCGAAGTTTAATGATTGGTCAGAACCATTGGCGATGGTTCCGTTAAAGTCGGGCTTCCAATAACCGTAACCGGCATAAATGCCTAAGGTATCAGCGTGACTGGCTAAACTGAATACCGATGCAAGTGCTAATGCGGACAATTGTTTTTTCATGATTCTGCTCTCTTGTTGCATTTTTACCATTGAAATTTAGGTCATTCTAGTTGATAAATCGTTGACTTGTAACACAAAAACACCATAAAAAGGCGAATTTCCACGACAAACGGTGTTTTTTCTCGCGGCATAAGTTGGTTGCTGAAAAAAAAGGCGCTAAAAGCGCCTTGTGGAATGTAGAGGGTTTAAAGAGCCGATTTAGCCAGATACCGAAAAAACCGACTCTATGATCAGTGTAGTTCACACCACACCAATAGCAATATTTTCAATATATTGTGTCTTTATCAAAATAATGGTCGTATATAATGTTACTTCATATTGTTTTGCATAAAATCAGCGACAGCAGGGTCCGCTAAAGCCGC